>JBJHDJ010000059.1:0-10033 GCA_050486485.1 Porticoccaceae bacterium | reverse complement strand
GAACTTGTTTGAACAAGTGCCAAGGGCCGCTCCCCGTGCTACAGTTGGCCGCTGTAGACAGTCGATAACAACCCGCTGGTCATCCGGATGCGGCGGGGCCGGGGGAGTATCCATGTCCGAGGAAGCAGTCCAAACCCAGCGCAGTTTCTGCCGAATTTGTACCTCCCTGTGCGGTATTCTGGTGGATACCCAGGGGGACCGGGTGCTCAGGGTGAGGGGGGATCACGACCACCCCCTGTCGCGGGGCTATACCTGTCCCAAGGGTCGGGCGCTGACCCGGGTGCACCACCATCCACAGCGCCTGGAGCGGCCGCTGATGCGCACCGGCGCCGGCGGCTTTGAAGCCACCTCCTGGGACAGCTGTCTCGATGACCTGGCGGACAAACTGCGCGCCGTCATCGACCGCCATGGCCCCTCGGCGGTGGGCATCTATTTCGGTAGCGGCCTGGGCATGGATGCCGCTGGCTATCGCCTCTCGGAGCGGCTGCACGCCGCCATTGGCACACCCGCCAGATTCAGCCCCCTCACCATCGACGGCACCGCCAAGGTGCTGGTCACCAGTCTGATGAGCGGCACTCCGGCCCTCGGCGCCCGTCCGGACTACGATACCGCCAAGCTGGTGATCTTCGTGGGCATCAACCCGGTGGTGTCCCACGGTCACGCCATTTCCATGCCCATGCCCCCCTCCAAGACGGTGCAGGCGGTAACCCGGCGGGGGGAGACCTGGGTGATCGATCCGCGCTTCACCGAGACGGCGCGCTTCGCCAGCCGCCACCTGGCGCCACGCCCTGGCAAGGACTACGCCATATTCGCCTACCTGGTGCGGGAGCTGCTCATCCAGGGAGCGTGCCCGGACATCCTCGCCCATCGCAGCATCGACGCGGAGGTGCTGCGAGGGGCGGTGGCGCCGTACCACCGGGAGCACGCCGCTCGGGTGGCGGGTGTCGATCCCTGCCACCTGACCGAGCTGCTGGCGGCGGTGCGGCGGGCGGGCCGGGTGGCGGTGGATACCGGCACCGGCGTCACCATGACCGCCGAGGCCAATGTCACCCAGTGGCTGGCCTGGGCGCTGATGATTCTCACCGATTCCATGAACCGCCCCGGGGGAGTGTGGTTCCACCCCGGTTTTTTCCGGCCCCTGGACGCCGCGCCCCTGCCGCGCTTGCCGCGGGAATACCTGTTTCCACCGGGACCGCCGAGCCGTCCGGAGCTACGGGGCTTTCTCGGCGAGTGGCCCTGCGCCGCCCTGCCGGACGAGATCGAGGCGGGCAATATCCGCGCTTTCCTCAATTTGGGGGGCAACCTGGTGACAGCCTTTCCGGATGAGAATGCCCTGCGCCCGGCATTGCGCAAGCTGGAGGTGTTCGCCACCCTGGAGATCGTCGCCAACGAGACCACCGCCCTGTCCACCCATGTGCTGCCCACCAAGGACCAGCTGGAAAGGCCCGATGTCACCCTGTGGGACGGGTTGAGTTCGCGGGTTTCGGCCCAGTACACCGCCGCCCTGGTGCCCCCGCTGGGGGACCGCCGCGCCAGTTGGTGGATTCTCGCCGAACTGATGCGCCGCCTGGGCCACGAGCCGCCGGTGGGCTTGCCGGCCGACGACCGCGCGCCCGGCGCCGATGACGCCGCCGTCGCCCTGCTGGCGGCCCAGGGGGGGCGCTGCGACTACGGTGAATTGCGGGCCAGCGGCTATGCCGAGGTGGAGCGCCCGCTGCCGGCTCCCTGGGTGGATGAGTTCATCGAGGGTGTCGGCGGCTGGCAACTGGCCCCCGAGCCACTGGTGGAACAACTGGCGGATCTGGCGCGGGACGAGTTGCCGGGGGACACCGAAGCCGTCAACCTGCTGTTGACCCCGCGCCGCCAGCAGCGCCATGTCAATGCCCAACTGGTATTCCTGGGGGATGTCGCCGATGCCCTGTTGCATCCGGAGGACGCCGCGGCACTGGGTATCGAGGACGGCGCCCAGGTGGCCATCGCCAGTTCCCGCGGCGCCATCACCTGCCAGGCCCGGGTGGACAGCGCCGTGCGTCGTGGCGTGGTGTCGGTGCCCCACGGCTTCGAGGGCGCCAATGTCAACGCCCTCACCGACGCGGCCCGGGCGGACCCCATCACCGGCATGGCCCTGTATTCCGGTTTCCCGGTGACAGTGCGTCCGGCGGCCCAGGGGTAGTGTCGGCTGGGCTGTCGTCCCGGACAAAAAAAACGGGGGCTTGCGCCCCCGATAGAAACCGACTTGCGGATGGTAAATCAGGCTTCGGCTTGCGCCGGGGTTTCGGTGTGCCCACGGAACATGCGCATCAGATCCCCGGAGGTCACCGGGCGCTGCACGCCGTCTTCCACCGGGCGTGAGCCGCCGGAGGATTTGGGGCTGGTGTCCACGCCCTTGGCATGGGCCTGGGCGCGCAGGGCGCCGACGGTGAGTTCTTCCTTCCTGAAGTGCTTGAAGGGGTCGAAGCGGAAGTGGCGCATGGCGTTGAGGTGGGTGACCTTGTCGATCTGCAAATCAGTCAAATGCTTGAGGCTGTCCCACAGATACTCGGGCACCTCCGGCCACAGGGCGTCGGAGTGGGGGTAGTCGCACTCGTAGCCCACCATGTCCTCGCCCACGTCTTCCAGGTGCTTGAGACCAAAGCGGTCGTCGATGAAGCAGCTGAGGAAGTGGCGCTGGAAAATCTCGCTGGGCTTGATGTCCTGGAAGATGGAATGGGTCCACACCTTGTGGCGCCAGTTGGAGAAGTCGGCGCGCTCCATGAAGTAGGGAATCCAGCCGATGCCGCTCTCCGACAGGGCAATGCGCAGGTCGGGGTAGTCGTGGAGCGCCCGCAGTTGCAGCCAGTCGGCGGCGCCCACGGCGATGGACATGGGCATGGTGGCGATCCAGGCCTCGATGGGGGTCTCCATGGAGGCGTGAGGCGCCGGGTTGCCGCTGCCGATGTGCAGGCAGATGGTGACATCGTTGTCGCTGATGGCTTTCCAGAAGGGGTTCCAGTATTCGTTGTGAATGCTGGGCAGGCCCTGCATGGTGGGGTTTTCGCTGATGGAGATGGCCGGACAGCCCTTGTCGGCGACCCGCTTGATCTCCGCCACGGTGGCTTTCATGTCCCAGGTGGGGAGAATGGCGCAGGGAATGAAGCGGCCGGGATAGGCGGCGCACCACTCGTCGATGTGCCAGTCGTTCCAGGCCCGCAGGTGGGTCAGGGCCATGGCCTTGTCCGGGGCCTTGTGGAAGGTGGAATTGTCAAAGCCGATGGAATTGCCGAAATTCAGCGAGGCGGCGATGCCGTTGACATTCATGTCGTCGATGCGGGCGTGGACATCGTAGCAACCCTCCCGCAGTTGCTCCAGGGCGCTGGGCTCCATGCCGTATTCCTCGAAGGGGCGGCCCACCACGGCGTTGAGGCCCACGGAGGGTTTCTTGACCCCCTGGTAGAGCCAGTAGTTCTTGCCGTTCTCGTCGGTCATGAACTTGGGGGCGGTCGCCAGGTCGGCGGCGGCGAGATGCTGGTCGAACAGGTTGGGTGGTTCGCAGATGTGATCGTCGAGGCTGATGATCACCATGTCGTTCATTTTCATGGTCGGTCTCCCGTGTCGCTGGTCAGGGCGGTCAATGTCTGAACCGTTGTGGCAGGCGCCGGGCAGGGAAGGGATGGAGCCCGGCTACCGTGGCCTTTACCGTGTCGCCCCCCCTGTAACCCTGGTGGATCGCGGCCACGCACAACTGTCGACGCTAGACTAACGCCCCGCGGGTTCGGGGACCATACAACAGTGTTGATGTACATCAACCCAAATCAAGATGGACCGCGGGGCGGTGTCCGCCACTTGCGAAATCCCTGAAAAATGTCGCGAGCGGCCCGAGGGCTCTCGCGCTGCGAGTCCTCGCAACATATCAGACCAACAGGGGAGGGATGAGTGAGCGCGGCGGGATGAGGGTCGGGTCGCGCGGTTGTTTTTCAGGAGATGTTGTATCCCGGGAGGGTGCATCGATGGCCCCTGTCCGGAGGGGGGAGCCGAGCCGTGGATCCGCCCCTACAGGCGCGCTTGCGGCATCCCGGCCGCCGGCGGTCTCGACTTATTCCCCACTCTCCGCCCAGGGCACCGTCCCCACAGAGGAAGTTGCCGGGGTGGGTGACGGGGAGTGCCGTGCTACAGGTGGCGACTGAACTGACCGTGGTCCGCCTGGGCCATCAGGCGGCGGAATTCCCGGTTGGCCATGCGCAGCAGGGTCTCGTGGTCGCCGGCCTCCAGATACAGGTCGGGCTGGCTCATCAGGGTGTCGTCGCAGCACACCCGCACGCCCCAGGCCTGGGGGAGGGCGGGCAGGGCCCCGGGATCGCAGTCGGCGAACAACTGGCGTATCTCCTCCTCGTTGGCCAGTCCCAGCCGTTCCCGGAACTGGTGTGAGAGCTCCATCAGATCCGCCTTGCAGGTACTGGGCACCAGCACCACCCGGTAACCGCTGTCCCCCTTGATGAGCACAGGCTTCGCCACCTGCTCGCCCGAGACATGGGCCTGCTCGGCGATGCGGCTCGCGGTGATTTCCCGTGGGTGGTGCAGTTCCTCGAAATCCACATCCTGTGATTTCAGGTATTCCTTCAGGGTCATTGCCATGGCCATGGTCGTTGCTCCCGCCGGCCCCTGGCCGGCTCTGGTGGTGAATGACCGCCGGGGTTGCCAGACCCGGCAGTTACTCTGAGTGTAGACCACCAGGCCCATCTCCACGGACACACCGCCAACTGCACACTGAGAACTGCCCACTGAGAGCTGTCCACTGCCAACGGCCAACCTCATCTCCCCACAAGGTCTTTCATCCCCCCGCGCCATCCGTTAGGCTCAACGGCCGTGTGGGCATTCATCGCCCACCGTCACAAGGCATTTCGAGAGGACAGCATGGAACTGAATCACGCGGGAAAAGTGGTGATCGTCACCGGCGCCACCGCCAATATCGGTCGCGCCATCGCCCTGGACTTTGCTGCCGAGGGCGCGATTGTGGTGGCGGTGGGGCGGGACCAGGAAGCCGGCGGGCGCGTGGTGGAGGAGGCCCTGTCGCGGGGCGCCCAGGGAGCGGTGTTCGTGGCCGCCGATATGCTGGACAGGGAGTCGCCGGCCCGCGTCCTGAGCGCCGCGCAAAAACTGGGCCCGGTGGATGTGCTGGTCAACAATGTGGGCAGCACCGTGGGGGCGGGATTTTTCGCCGACTCCACCCCCGACACCTGGCAGGCGGACCTTGATATCACCCTGATGACCACCCTGCGCATGACCCACGCGGTGCTGCCGGGAATGATCGAACGCCATGCCGGGCGCATCGTCAATATCGGTTCCACCGCGGGCATCGTCGGCGATTACATGCATTCGGTGTATTCAGCCGCCAAGGGCGCGGTGCACAGTTTCACCAAGGTGCTGGCCAAGGAGGTGGGCCAGCACGGCATCACCGTCAACTGCGTGGCCCCCTACGGCACCTTTGCCGAGGATCCCGCGGCATACAGCCGCGGTAGCCGTTTTCATCCGGACAACGATTTTTTTCGCAAGAACCTTCAGGATATTACCGATCAGGATCGGGCCAGGCGCCAGCGCATGGGCTTTCTCGAGCGGCCCTTCGGCAAGCCGGAGGATGTCTCGGCGGCGGTGCTCTACCTGGCGTCGTCCCGGGCCGGGTTCATCACCGGGCAGATCTTCACCGTGGATGGGGGCACCTTGTTGTAAGGCGCTGTCCGGGGACAGGCACGGGTCCCAGGGTCCACGACCCCCGGGCAGCAACCGGAACAGAGATCGGAACAATAACCACGAAACACAGGAAGCAACAGCCCATGAACACTTTCCCCGAGAATGCCTACAGCCTGCGGGACAAGGTGGCCCTGGTGACCGGCGGCGCCAGCGGCATCGGTGTCGGTATCGTCTGGACCCTCGCCGAGGCGGGGGCCCTGGTGGTGATAGCGGACCGGGACGGGGAGGGGGCCGCCGCCGTGGCCGGCGAGGTGCGGGGGGCCGGGCACCGGGCCGCCAGCGTCCAGGTGGATCTGGCGGACGAGGCCGCCATCGTCGCCGCCTGCCGGCAGGTGATCGAGCAGAATGGCACCCCCTGGATCCTGGTGAACAACGCCGGCATCCAGGATCGCCAGTTGCTGCTGGAGGGTACCGCCGAGGAGTGGGACCGCAACAACGCCATCAATGCCCGGGCGCCCTTTCTGCTCACCCGGGAGATAGGCCGCGCCATGGTGGCAAAAGGGCAGGGTGGGCGCATCGTCAATATCGCCACCGCCGGATTGCGGGGCTCGGTGGTGAAGGGGCTGGCGGCCTATGTGGGATCCAAGAGCGCTTTGCTGGGTCTTGGCCAGATCAGCGCCTTCGAGCTGGCGGAGCATGGCATCACCGTCAACACGGTGTTGCCGGGGGCGGTGGGCACCCCCGGGGCCATCGGCGCCAAGGGGCCGCCCCCGGAGGGTCCGGCGCGACGCCCCCTGCCCCTCGGCAGGATTTGCGAGCCCCGGGATATCGCCGCCGCGGTCTACTTCTTCGCCACCCCGGCGGCGCGCTATATCACCAACCAGGTGATCGCCGTGGACGCGGGATTTTCGGTGACATGAGCAGCCAAGGTGGCTTTCGCGGAACAACACCAAAGACTTTCGCGGAGCAACATCAGCGACTTTGGCGGAACAACAGTACGATGCGGCTGATGCTTCAAGCCTGTTGGACCGGCCCATGGTTTTGGGCGCTGCACAGGGATGATTGTACTTCGCGGCCGGGACTCCGGCCTGACATCGGCGCTTGTCAGCAATCAGTGCCAAGACCCTTCAACGCAACAACCCAGATCACCGTGGAGACAGCATGAACGATACTGATTTTTTCGATCGCTATGGCCCCGTGGCCCTGGTGACCGGCGCCTCTTCCGGGATCGGTCGCTCCCTTGCCGAGGCGCTGGCGGCCAAGGGGCTGGATCTGGTGCTGGTGGCGCGCCGGGAGGAACGCCTGCGGGAGCTGGCCAGCCGGCTGAACGCAGAACGGGGGATCCAGGTGACCGTCTGCCCATTGGATCTGGCCGCCCCTGACGCGGCGCGGCAGGTGCTGGACGCCACCGCCTCCCTCGATGTGGGGCTGGTGGTGAGCAACGCCGGCTTCGCTTTCAAGGGCGCTTTCGACGACTGCGACCCCGCTTTCATGAGCGATATGCTGGCGGTGAACTGCCACACCCCCATGCAACTGGCCCGGGGTTTCGTGCCGAGGTTGAGGGAGCGGGGCAGGGGCGGCATCCTGCTGACCGCCTCCGTGGAGGGGTTGATGGGCTGTCCCTATTCCGCCGTCTACTCCGCCACCAAGGCCTTCACCATCAGCCTGGGAGAGGCCCTGTGGGGCGAACTCACCCCCCAGGGAATTTCCGTGCTAACCCTCTGTCCTGGGGCCACCGACACAGAGGCCCTGGCGCGCCACGGCATCGACCCCGCCAGCCTGCCAAACCTGATGTCGCCGGACGCTGTCGCCAGCCTGGCCCTGGACAATCTTGACCAAGGCCCCAGCCATTTCCCCAGCGAGCATTACAAGGCCATGTTTGGCCAGTTGCAGGCCATGCCCAGGGGCCAGGCGCTGATGGCGATGGCCAACAGCATGAAGCCCTGAGGCGTGCAAGCTGGCGCGGAGTTCGTGATTTTTTAGCGGCCTTGGCGCTGGGGAAGCCCCCTGCTCTCGGGTTCGGTCCGCTGCGTTGCCAGCGTGGGTTGACGGTCGCAAATTAGCGGCAGTACCATGTCACCAATTTGACAGAGCCCGTCCCAATCTCAACTGAAGGATATCGCCATGGATCACGCCAGCGCACCCGGCTGCCCGGTGCGGAACAATGAGGACCGCCGAAAATCCGCCGCCATCGCCATCCGCAACACCAGTCCCGACGAGGGCGCGCATTGGGTAAGGCAGGCCGGACTGGCGCGCCGCGTCCTGCGCAGCCCGGCGGCGCTGCAGGCGGGGGCGGGGGCCGATCTGCTGCGTTTCGACAACCCGGAGGAGGCGCCGGTCTTTTTCCTGGATGGCGAGGTTCACGCCAGCAAGCGCCGCAAGACCCAGCGTTTCCTGTCCCCCAAGGCGATATCCGATCAGCATTACCGAGTGATGGAGCGGGTCACGGACGAACTGTTGGCGAAGTTTCGCGGTCAGGGGCGGGGCAAGCTGGAGGATATCAGCTTTCAGCTCGCCATCGAGGTGGTGGGGGAGATTCTGGGGCTCACCAACAGCGACCAGGCGGGCAGGGCGCGGCGCATTCAAAGGGTGCTGCGCGCCAGCATTTCCCGGGCGCGGGGTTCGGCCCTGGCGCGATTCTGGTTGAATCTCAAGCGCGCGGTGTTCACCGGTATCTTTTTCTATTGCGATGTCAGGCCGGCCATCAGGGCGCGCCAGGCGTCGCCCAGGAACGACGCCATCTCCTTCTACCTGGAGGAGAACTATTCCAACAAGGCGATCATCGTCGAATGCCTCACCTACGGCACCGCCGGCATGCTGACCACCCGGGAATTCATCGTCATGGCGGCCTGGTACCTGTTCGAGGATGAAGCCCTGCGGCAGCGCTACCTGGCGGGGGACGCCAAGGAGCAACTCGCCATACTCATGGAGATCCTCAGGCTCGAACCCGTCGCCGCCATGATTCACCGCCGCGTCAACGAAGCGGTGGAGGGGCTGGAGGAAGCCCCTCTGCCGCCCGGCGAAAAATACGGCATCGATATCCGCGCGGTAAACACCGACGAGGAACTGGTGGGGGAGTGCCCCTTCGCCCTCGACCCGGATCGCGGCCAGCGCCAGCACTCCTCGGGGCGTTTCATGAGTTTCGGCGATGGTCCCCACAGTTGTCCGGGTTGGCAGGTGGCCCTTCACGAGACCCGCATCTTTCTGGACCGTCTGTTCCGGGTGCCGGGCCTCAAGCTGGAACGCGATCCGGATATCAGCTGGAACGACCAGTTGAAGAGCTACGAACTGCGCAACGCCATGATTGCCTGCGACAGGGCCTGAGCCCGCGACCGTCGGGCGCTCGCATTCCTGGCGCCTGAAAGCCAGAGGCTACTCTCAATTAATGGAGGTGCCCTAAAGTCCCACCGCTTTTGCGGTTTCCTCGATCCGCTTGAAGCCTTCCGCGTCGGTCATGTCGTCGAGGCCGAGAATGATGCGGGTGACGCCAATCTCCTCGTACTGGGGAATAAGATCCCTGGCGTTGCCCAGCGTCGACCCTTCCAGGGCCCAGGGCGGCCGTTCGCCAATATTGAGGTATACCGCCGGCAGCAGCAGGGTGATGTCCATGGCGCTGAAATCGCGCCCTTCCTCCTGGCAGTACTGGCGGAGTTCGGCGAGCTGTTCCTTCATTTGCTGGACACTGAGCATGGATGGCAGCCAGCCATCGGCGATTTTCGCCACGCGCCTGAGAATCGGCGTGTTGTTGGTTTGGTCGTTGCCGGATCCGATCAGTACCGGCAGGGGGTTTTGCACCGGCTTGGGATTGCAGTAGACCTCGGGGAATTGGATGAATTCACCACTAAAGCTGGCTTTCTCCTCGCTCCAAAGCGTCTTCAGCGCCCGCACTGTCTCGCTGGCGATCTTGACCCGCTGGGCGAAGGGCGCTCCCATGATTTCGGATTCCTCGCGGATCCAGCCGTGGCCGACGCCAAACACCACGCGGCCTCCCGAAATCCGATCCAGGGTCGCGACTTGCTTGGCCATCAGCAACGGGTTGCGCTGGGTGATGAGGCAGATATCCATGCCCAGGGTGAGGCGGGTGGTCGCCGCGGCGGCAGCGGCCATGGAGATAAACAGGTCGGGCATGTGCTTGTAATTGTCCGGCAGGGGTACGCCATAGCGGTTCGGATCGGCGATTTCCACGGGGATGATGATGTGCTCTCCGGTGAACATGGACTCAAAGCCGAGGGACTCAATGTGCTGGGCGAAGGTGACGAAAGGCGGTCCATACCAGGGGAAGTTGGCGGAAATTCCGAGTTTCATGACATTATCTCTTTTTAGTGGTTAGTGATGTTTCATGGGTGGCGGCAGGATGGGTGAGTGACGA
>JBJHDJ010000058.1:0-10200 GCA_050486485.1 Porticoccaceae bacterium | reverse complement strand
TATGCCGACCGCCATATCGACGCCCATGTCGAACGCACCCGCTACCGGCCGCTGGCCACCGGGGCCCTGCAACCCTGGGAGGCGCTGGCGGTGTTCGCGGTGCTGTCCCTGGTGGGCCTCGGCCTGGTGCTGCTCACCAACACCCTCACCCTGTTGTTGGCGGTGGGTGGCGCCACCATCATCGCCCTCTACCCGTTCATGAAGCGCCATACCCACTTGCCGCAACTGGTGCTGGGCATCGCCTGGGGGTGGACCCTCCCCATGGCTTTCGCCGCCGTCACCGGCGCCGTGCCCTGGCAGGTGGCGCCCCTGGTGCTGGCGGTGGTGTGCTGGACCCTGGTATTCGATACCTTTTACGCCATGGTGGACCGGGACGACGACCTGAAAATCGGCGTCAAGTCCACCGCCATTCTGTTTGGCCGCCACGACCTGTTGGTCATTGGCCTGCTGCAACTGGCTTGCGTTGCCCTGCTGGTGGTGAATGGCGCGCTGTTCCACCTCGGCGGGATCTATTATGTTGGCGTGGCCGCCGTTGCCCTGCTGTTTGCCTGGCAGTCGTGGAGCAGCCGGGCGCGGGATCGGGAAGCCTGTTTCCGGGCCTTCATGCACAGCCGCTGGGTGGGACTGGCGCTGTTTGTCGCGCTGGCGGTGGACTTGGGCCTGACCTGACCGGACGGTGGCGATATTGCGAACTGTCACAGAGCTGTCATGTAAGCGTCATGTAATAGACGCGAAAAGAGGCAACCGGGAGCCTGACAACCATGACCGCGCAAACCATCCTGATCATTGATGACGAGGCCGCCATCCGCGACATGGTGAGTGTCGCCCTTGAGGTGGCGGGCTTCGAATGCCTGCAGGCGGACAACGCCCGGGACGGCCATGCCCTGATCATCGACGAGAAACCCGACCTGGTGCTGCTGGACTGGATGATGCCGATCACCAGCGGCATCGAGCTGCTGCGCCGCCTGCGCAAGGATGAACTCACCGAGAAGGTGCCGGTGATCCTGCTCACCGCCAAGGCCGAGGAGGACAACCTGGTGCAGGGCCTGGAGGTGGGCGCCGACGACTATGTCACCAAGCCGTTCTCCCCCCGGGAACTGGTGGCCCGCGCCAAGGCGGTGTTGCGCCGCAAGCAGCCGCAGTTGCCCGAGGAAATCATCACCGCCCGGGAGCTGGTGTTCGATCCGGTGAGCCATGTGGTCACCATCGGCGGCCAGCCGGTGTCCATGGGGCCCACCGAGTTCCGCCTGCTGGGCTTTTTCCTCGGCCACCAGGACCGGGTGTACTCCCGCGACCAGATCCTCGACCATGTGTGGGGCGGCAATGTGTACATGGACGAGCGCACCGTGGATGTCCATATCCGCCGCCTGCGCAAGGCCCTGTCCATCGACAACCACGACCAACTGGTGCAGACCGTGCGCGGCGCGGGCTACCGTTTCTCCACCCGTCTCGCCCCCCACTGAGCCTCGACATCGTCCCCGCCAGGGATGAAAATGCCCACTTACCCACCCCAGCGAGGCAGGGCCACCGTGCAGGACGGGCTACGCACCGAAATCACCCGTATCGTCGTCCTGACCCTGATCCTGCTGGTGTTCGGCCTGATCAATGGCTATCCCCTCAGCACCTTGCTGATCGGCGCCGCCGCCTACGGGGCCTATACCTTCTACCGGATCAACAAGATCTACGCCTGGCTGGCCTCGGACCAGGACACCATGCCCCCGGAATCCAGCGGCGTATGGGGGGATATCGCCGACCAGCTGTACCGCTTCAAGCGCCGTCTCGACCAGTCCCAGCGCAACTATACCGGGCTCGCACTGCGCATCCGCCAGATCACCGCCTCCCTGGACGACGGCATGTTGCTGATCAACAGCGACAATACCCTGGACTGGTGGAACCCCGCCGCCACCACATTGCTCAACCTGCGCAACGACGACCACGGCGAGAACATCATCAACCTGATCCGCCACCCGCTGTTCGTGCAGTTCATCGAACACCGCCAATTTGAGCAGGCGGTGGAACTGCCCTCTCCCCAGGACGCCAACCGCATTCTGCTGTTTTCCGCCGGGCTGTTTGGCCGCGGCGAGATCGTGCTGGTGGTGCGCGACATCACCCGCCTGCGCCACCTGGAGGAGATGCGCAAGGAGTTCGTGGCCAACATCTCCCACGAACTGCGCACCCCCCTGACGGTGCTCACCGGCTACCTGGAGACACTGCAGGGTAGCGAGGATGTGCCGCCCCAGTGGCGCAAGGCCCTGCAGCAGATGGATCAGCAGACCCGCCGCCTCAGCGTGCTGGCGGAGGATCTGCTGTTGCTGTCGCGGCTGGAGTCGAGCCACTTCACGCCGAAGCTCCAGGCGGTGGATATCAGCAAGCTGCTGCGCGCCGTGGTGGACGGCAAGCAGATCCTGTGTGGCGACAGTCATCAATTGACCCTGGACTGTCCTGCCGGTCTGGTGCTGTCCGGGGACAGCCGCGAGCTGGACAGCGCCTTCTCCAACCTGATCGTCAACGCCATCCGTCACAACCCCCAGGGCTGCGCCATCCGGGTGCGGGCGAGGCGCAGCCGCCGCGGCCTGGTGGTCACCGTCGCCGACACCGGCACCGGCATCGACGCCAGGCACCTGCCACGCCTCACCGAGCGCTTCTACCGCGCCGACGACAGCCGCACCAGCAGCAGCGGCGGCACCGGGCTGGGGCTGGCCATCGTCAAGCATGTGCTGGGGCGTCACCACGGCGCGCTGAAGATTCGCAGCGCCCCGGGGCGCGGCTCGGTCTTTTCCTGCCGCTTTGCCACCAGGTCATGAAAATGCAATAGCCCACGGCTAGCCTCGGCGGGGCAGTCCCCCCGGTACCCGTCATGCTCAAGCAACAAGCCGTCGCCACCCTCGGCCACCAGTCGCTGCTGGTTCCGGCCTTGGTCAAAAGCGCCCTCGCCGCCAACGACCGCCTCAAGCTCTACCTCACCCTGGTGCAGATAGCCGGCCAGCAGGCCCGTCAACCGGAAACCCCGCTCGGCACCTGGCAGGGCGAGCTGGCCAGCGCGGGATTGGACAACGCCGGCTGGCTGAGGGATCTGGTCAAGGGTGCCTACCTCAACGATGGTGTGTTGATCCTGCCCCATCAGGAGCGGCTGGCCGAGGCCCTTGCCAGCGATCTCAACACCATGGCCCGCCCCCTCTGCGAGGGCGGCCTCGAGGGCGCCAGTCAGTGGAGCCCGCGCCGGGACTTCTGGCTCCGGCATTTGGAATCCCTGGAAGCCGACGAAGGGCTGGAGCCTGAAACCCTGGCGCTCCTCACCCACGGCGAGCGCCACCTGGGGGACAGCCTGCACCTGTTTATCATGGACATGCACAAGGCGCTCAACAGGGTGTCCCACGACATGGCCACGGAAATCCTCGAAGGCGCCCATGTCTGGCAAATCACCGACGCCGATCGCCCTCTGATCAGCGCCTTCATGGCGGGGCTGCAGCGCACCGCTCCCCTCAAGCTGTCCCATCCGGGGCTGGATACCGCCGTGACCCGGGACGGCGAGCGGTTGCTGATCCAGAACGATATCGGCACCAATGACGCCCATGTGCTGGTGATCGAGGTCGAGGGTTTGAACATCTCCCTGACCTATTCCGACCTTCACGGCAGCCGCTTCAAGTTCTTTGGCGCCATGCTCGAAGAGCTCGGATTCACCTGGCAAGCATTCGACCCTGTCACCGACAGCGCCCTCAACGCCGGCAAGCCCTACCATGTCGGTCGCGCCCGGTTCAACGCCAGGGACCGCACGGCTCTGCTCAAAGCCTTGCGGGAGAGCGCTTCGCGCATCGTCTTTGTCATCGACTGGAACCGCGCCCGCAAGCAGTTGCAGAACTTTGTCAGCAAGGCCCAGGCGCGGGCCATCCTCGGCAAGGCGGCAAGGGAGGAGTGGGGGCACATGGCGTGGCTCCATGCCGGCGGCAAGCAACTGGTGTTCGACGCCATGCAGGCTGTCGACAACGAGACCTTTCGCGTCGGCGACCGCCTCGACGATGTCCTCGGCGAGAGCGCCGCGCGGGATTACCTCACCGAGTTGCTGCGCATCGCCAGCGCCATGGCGCTGCGTCAGCAACCCGAGGCGCTGGTGGCGGACGAGGCGCGGCTGCTGTTGCTGCGCACGGTGCGCCAGCGCACCTCGGAATTCGACCGGCTGGCGGAGCACGCCGCCTACTGCCATGCCCTGGCCCTGGGGCTTCTCGAAGCCCTGGAAAACAGTCACGACTGGGATGGGCGTCAAGCGGATGCCCATCTGCTGCGCGCCAAGGGCTGGGAGCGTCAGGCCGATCATCTGGTCATGGATGCCCGGCAGCGGGCGCAGCGGCAGACCCGCTGGCTGCCCATGATGCAATTGCTGGCCAGGGCGGACGATATCGGCGACGCCCTCGAGGAGGCCATCTTTATCCACAACATGGCCCGGGAGACGCCCGACGCCATGCCGAGCGGCGAAACCCGCGACCTGTTGATTCAGCTGGCGGACATCACCCTCGCGGCCATTCAGGACCACATCAAGGCGGTGGAGATCGCCCGCCACCTGGGGGAGGGCGCGGAGCGCCAGGACAGCGAGGAGTTCCTGCAGATTCTGTGGCGCATACTGCGCGCCGAGCGGATCTGCGACGATCTGTCCCGCAAGGCCCGCCGCCACATGATTCGCACCCTGCATCAAAGCCCCGCGGCGCTGTTGGTGGCCACCGATCTCGCCACCACCATCGAGCAGGCCTCCGACGCCCTGCTCGAAACCGGGTATGCCCTGCGGGAAATGCTGTTCACTCGCCTGGAAATGCTGACATGAGCACGCACTGGCCCTCGCACTTCTTTCTGGTGTCCCCTGGCGGCATGGACCAGGGACAGCGCCCCACCGTGGAAACCTTGGGCGCCAAGGCCTACAACCTGTGGCGCATGAGCCGCATCGGGCTGCCGGTTCCCGCCGCCGTGGTGATCGGCACCCACTTCACCGGCAAGCCCGGCGAATGCATGGTGCCCCTCTTTACCCGGGCCCTGCCCACCCTGGAAAAGGACACCGGGCGCTGCTTCGGCGACCGCCGCAACCCCCTGCTGGTGTCGGTGCGTTCCGGGTCGGTGGTGTCGATGCCCGGAATGATGGATACCCTGCTCAATATCGGTCTGTGCGACGACACGGCCCAGGGCCTGCTGCGCCAGACGGGCAACCCCAGGCTGGTGTGGGACGCCTACCGACGCCTGATCGCCAGTTTCGCCGAAGTGGTGGCCGGTGTCCCCGCGGAACCGTTCGATGAAGCCCTGCAAGCCCTTACCCAGGGTCGCGATGAACGGCTGCTGGATTTCAGTGAGCTGCGGGAACTGAGCCGCCGCTATCTGGCCATCTATGCCGAGGCGGTCGGCGAGCCCTTTCCCCAGGACCCCCACGACCAACTGGCGGGGGCGGTCAAGGCGGTGTTTCACTCCTGGCACTCCACCCGCGCCAAGGAATACCGGCGCCTGCACGGCATTGACGACAAGCTGGGCACCGCGGTGACCATCCAGCGCATGGTGTTCGGCAACAGCGGCGTGCACGCTGGCTCCGGGGTGGGTTTCACCCGCGACCCGTCCAACGGGGAGCCCACGCCGTGGGTGGATTTTCTCGCCAACGCCCAGGGCGAGGATGTGGTTTCCGGGCGGCGCAATGCCCACGGACACGCCAGCCTCGAGCTGCTGGCCCCAGCCGCCTGGCAGTCACTGGTGGAGGCCACCGCCATCCTTGAAAGGGAGTTCGGCGACATGCAGGACTTCGAGTTCACCATCGAGGAAGGCCGCCTGTACCTGCTGCAGACCCGCGCCGGCAAGCGCACGCCCCTCGCCGCAGCGCGCATCGCCTTCGACCTGCTGGACGAGCACTGCATCGATGCTCATACCGCCCTCGAGCGCACGGCGCACTTGCGGGAATCCGAATTGGGCGACCATGCCGTGGTTGCCGAGGATGGCCAGCCGCTGGAGGCGCTGGCGGCGGCCATCAGCGCCTGTCCGGGGGTGGTGTCGGGGGAAATCGCCCTGGATGAGCAACGGGTTCGCGAGCGGGTGGCCGCGGGGCGCTCCGTAATCCTGGTGCGCAAGGAGGCCGACACCGGCGATTTGCCTGCCCTCGGCATGGCCCAGGGACTGTTGACCGCCTGTGGCGCCCGCACCTCCCACGCCGCCGTGGTGGCGCGGCAACTGGGTGTGACTTACCTGGTGGGCTGCCGCGCCCTGACCATCGACAGCGCCGGGCGCCGGGTACGCTTCGCGGAGCGCTGCCTCGGTGAAGGTGACCTGATCACCCTGGACGGCACCACCGGCAATGTCTACCCCGGAGTACTGTCCTCCGTCTATCGCCCCCACGAGGCGCTGATCCAGCGCCTGCGGGCCTTGCGGGCAAGCGGTGCAAGGCTTTCCGACACCCAGGCCTCGTGACACCAGCACCAAATTGATCTTGACGGCCCGCACCCCATTGCGCAGCATGCTCCGCTGGAGGGACTGTCCATGGCCCACGAAATCGAATTGAAATTGGCGTTGCCCCAGGGTGCTCTCGGCGCCCTGCGCCGCCACCCCATCGTGCAAATGGCACCCAAGCTGGGCAATGCCCGCACCCTCGACAACACCTACTACGACACGCCGGACCTGCGCTTGCGCCGGGCGGGCATCGCCCTGCGGGTTCGCCGCCATGGCCGTCGCCGCCTGCAGACGGTCAAGTGCGCGGCCCCGTCCCGGGGCGGCCTGAGCCAGCGCCCCGAATGGGAGCAGCCCCTGGTGGAGGACTTCGATTTCTCCACCATCGACGATGGCGCCGTCCGCAAGCGCCTGATGCGCTGCCAGGAGCGTCTCATACCCCTGTTCAACACCCGCTTTCGCCGCGAGACCCGGGTCCATCAACCCGATCCAGACACCCGCATCCTGATCTTCATCGATAGCGGAGAGTTGCTCTGTGGCGACCATCGCGAGGCCATCAGCGAAGTGGAACTGGAGCTGGAGAGCGGCTCCGCCGTCGACCTGCTGCTGCTCGCCCGCGACCTGGTGGCCGACCTGCCGCTGCTGCCGGATGACACCAGCAAGGCGGCGCGGGGCTTTGCCCGGCTGCTTGGGGAATCCCCCGGCCCGGTCAAGGCCGCACCTTCCATCCTCCATGCCGGTCAGACGCCGGTGGAAGCCTTCCGCGTGCTGGCCTTCGATTGCCTGCGCCAGTGGCAGGGCAATATCCCCGGGGCGGTGGCCAGCGACAACCCGGAATTCATTCACCAACTGCGGGTCTCCCAGCGCCGCCTGCGCTCCCTGATCCGCCTGTTCGCGCCAGCCCTGCCGGAGCAGTTTCCCGGCCACTGGGCGGGGCTGTTGCGGGACAACGCCAGCCGCCTGGGGGACGCCCGCGACCTGGATGTACTGGCGCAGGAGCTGCTGGCCCCGGTCCACGGCACCACCGCCGAGGAAATCGACGGCCTGGCACGGCTCGCGCAACAGGTCGACAGCCTCCGCCAGGACGCGCGGCAGCGGGCCGCCGCGGCCCTCGACCCCTCCCAGCAGGCGCGATTGCTGCTGGATTTCAGCATTGCCCTGCACCAACTGCCCACCGACAACCTGATCAGCGCCGTGGATCTGCCCACCTTCGCCGGCCTGCAACTGGACGGGGTGAGGCGCAAGGCCGGCAAGCGCTACCGCAAGGCCCGGGGTCTGGTGCCGGCTCACTTGCACGCCCTCAGGATCGCCCTCAAGAAGCTGCGCTACGGCATGGAGTTCCTCTCCCCGCTGATGCCGGAAAAAAGCGCCGCCCGCTACGCCAAGACCCTGTCCCGGGTGCAGAACGCCCTGGGTTTCGTCAACGACCTGGATGTCGCCCGGGAGCAACTGGCCAGGGTGGCGGATGGCGATCCGGCGCTGTTGCAGGCCCGCGCCTTCGTGTGCGGCTGGCACGGCCCCCGCTACCACCGCATGAGCCAGCGCGCCATCGACGAGGCGGCGTCACTGGTGAAGGGCGCCGCCCCCTGGGAGGAATGAGCGGGCGATGACGCCGTACCCGTTTCTCACCCCGGCCTTTCTCGACGCCCTGGAAGGCAGCGGCTGCGTCGGCACGGGCAGCGGCTGGCAACCGCACCATCTGCGCATCGCTGGTCCTCGCGGTGAACAGGCCTTTATGCCCCTGTACCTGAAGAGCCACTCCTGGGGAGAATATGTGTTCGACTGGGGCTGGGCGGACGCCTACCGCCGCCACGGCTTGCCCTATTACCCCAAGCTGCTGTCCGCCATCCCCTTCACCCCCGCCACCGGCCCCCGCATCCGCTTCGCCGCCGGGGTGGATCAACAGGCCCTCACCGCCGAACTGGCCCACCAGGCCATTCAACTGGCCCGGGAGCAGGGCGCCAGCAGTTGGCACATCCTGTTCCCGGACAGCGAACACCTGGCGCTGCTGGCAGCCCTGGAGGATCCCAGCCTGATGCTGCGCAACGGCGTGCAGTTTCACTGGTTCAATGGGGCGTACGAGGATTTCGAGCACTTTCTCGCGGCGCTATCCTCCCGCAAGCGCAAGATGATCCGCCGCGAGCGCCGCCAGGTGGCGGAACAGGGCTTCGCCATCGAAATGGTGCCGGGGGAAGCCATCGACGGGGCTCTGTGGGAGTTTTTCTACAGGCTCTACCAGCGCACCTATCTCAAGCGCAGCGGCGGCACCGGCTACCTGAACCGGGATTTCTTCATGGCCCTGGGGGAGGCACTGCCCCGCCAGGTGACCATGGCGGTGGCGCGGCGCGGCACGGCGCCGGTGGCGGCGGCGCTGTTTTTCCATGACGACCACACTCTCTATGGCCGCTACTGGGGCTGCGAGAGGGAGTACGACTTCCTGCACTTCGAGCTGTGCTACTACCGCGGCATCGACTTCGCCATCGAGCGGGGACTGAAAAAATTCGACGCCGGCGCCCAGGGGGAACACAAGATCCTTCGCGGCTTCACGCCGGTGGAGACCCACTCGCTGCACTGGATCGCCGAGCCGGCCTTCGCCGAGGCGGTGCGGGAGTTCCTCGCCCGGGAGCGCCACCAGGTGAGCGGTTACCGCGAGGAGGCGGCCAGCCTGTTGCCCTATCGCAAGGTGGCCGAGGGCAAGGCCGCCGAAGGATAGGCCAGGATCAGCGACTCACACCCGCTTGCGGGCGATCTCCCTGAGGTCGCTGGTCTTGATCTTGGCGGAGCCGGTCAGTTGCAGCTCTTCCTCGGAAAAGAACAGCACCCGGCGCGGCACCTTGTAGCTGGCCAGTTTCTCCTTGGCGAAGGCGCGCACCTCGTCCTCGTCGAGGGTGGCGCCCTCGTGGGGCACGATGCAGGTCACCACCAACTCACCGAGCAACTCGTCCGGCACTCCGACGGTCTGGCAGACCTTGACGCCGGGGCAGGCGCGGATCACCTCGTCGATCTCGATGGGGGACACATTGGCGCCGCCGGTCTTGATGATGTCGTTGAGGCGACCCTCCCAGAACAGCCTGCCCTGGTCGTCGAAATAGCCACCGTCGCCGGTGCGGAAAAAGCCCTCGTCGTCCAGGCTCTCGTCGAGGGGGACGCCGATGTAGCCGAGCATCAGGGTTGGGCCCTTGACGGCAATCTCGCCCCGCTCGCCGAGGGGCATGGTGGCACCGGTGAGGGGATCGACGATCTTGAAGGTGTTGCCCGGCACCGGTATGCCGTGGCTGCCCCCGGAAACCTCCTCGGGGGTGTTGGCGGGAAACACGGAGCTGAGGGTGAAGGTCTCGGTGTTGCCGTAGGCCGACCGCGCCTCGTGCCAGTCGGTGTTGACGGTGGGGTGCTCGGCGATGGGGGATCTGGCGTCGATGTAGTACAGGGAGGAGAGATCCACATCCAGCCAGTTCTTGGCGGCCACCAGTTGCGCCCACTGGTGGGGCCAGGCGAACAGGCAGTTCACCCGCTCCTTTTCCATCAGCTCCACGGCTTCCTCCGGCTGGAAAGTTTTCTGCAGCACCAGGGTGCCGCCCTTCGACAGGCCACCCCCCACCGCCATGGCGAAGTTGCCGGACCAGAAAAAGCCGTTGGCGGACCAGAAGCGAATGTCGTCCCCCTCGCGGTAGTCCATCCAGTGCCCCCAGCGCCACATCTGCAGGCTGACGCCGCGGTGGGCGCTGAGGATGCCCTTGGGCTTGCCGGTGGAGCCGGAGGAGAAGAACAGCACTCCGGGGTCGCTGGGCACCACGCTGG
>JBJHDJ010000057.1:0-10368 GCA_050486485.1 Porticoccaceae bacterium | reverse complement strand
CACCATGCCCGCCGCCAGATCCCTGCGGGATTTCAGGGCAATCACCAGATCCGACAGGGGTGGTTGATAGCGATAGGCCGCCAGTGTGCGGGCAAAGGCCGGCGGGCTGGCGAGACAGTCTCCGCACAGGACGGGGGCGGGGAGTGGCACGGCGCAGCAGGGGCAACAGCTGCCCAGGGGGGCCAGATCACCTTCGCAGCCATGGCAAAGATCCAGGTGGCGCCCACTGGGCAGGCCACAGCGCAGGCACAGGCCGGGGAGCAAGCGATAGCCTGTCCCCTTGAGCTGTGAAAACCTGGAGAGTGCGTGATTGACAGTGTGAAGGAAACCGGGCATTGGTTAACCTGCAAATCCGTTTGCGGTTGACAGCGTCGGGGCTGCCGTTATCATGGCGCGGACATGAATGCTGTTCGTCCGCCAGGCCATTGTAGGTAACTTTGTTATGCACCAACAGTCCGCTTTCGCCGTCGAGTCCGCGATGGCCGCTCCGCGCCACGACTGGACCCGGGATCAGGCCCTCGCCCTGTTCGCCCTGCCCTTCAACGATCTGCTGTTCCGTGCCCAGACGGTGCACCGCCAGTATTTCGATGCCAACGAAGTGCAGCTCAGCACCCTGCTGTCCATCAAAACCGGCGCCTGTCCCGAGGATTGCAAGTACTGCCCCCAGAGCGGTCACTACGACACCGGGCTGGAGAAGGAAAAGCTTCTCGCCCTCGAGGAGGTGCTGCGGGAGGCGAAAGCGGCACGGGACAGTGGCGCCACCCGCTTCTGCATGGGCGCCGCCTGGCGTTCTCCCCGGGACAAGGACATGCCCTATGTGTTGAACATGGTGCGGGAGGTCAAGGCCCTGGGTCTGGAAACCTGCATGACCCTGGGGATGCTCGACGACAATCAGTCGCGCCAGTTGGCGGAGGCGGGTCTCGACTACTACAACCACAACCTGGATACCTCCCCGGAATATTACGGGGAGATCATCACCACCCGCACCTACCAGGATCGCCTGGAGACCCTGGACAATGTGCGCCGCGCCGGCATGAAGGTGTGCGCCGGCGGCATCGTCGGCATGGGGGAGCAGGCCGCGGACCGCGCGGGGCTGCTGGTGCAACTGGCCAATCTGCCGCACCACCCGGAGTCGGTGCCCATCAATAGGCTGGTCAAGGTGAAGGGCACCCCCCTGGAGGGTCAGGAGGATATCGATCCATTCGATTTCATCCGCACCATCGCCGTGGCCCGCATCATGATGCCGGCGTCCCATGTGCGGCTGTCCGCCGGCCGCGAGGAGATGAACGAGCAAATGCAGGCCCTCGCCTTCATGGCGGGCGCCAATTCGATTTTTTACTGCGAAAAACTGCTCACCACCCCCAACCCCAGGGCCGACAGTGACATGGCCCTGCTGCGGCGTCTGGGGATTCGCCCCCAGCGGGCCGTGGCGAGCCATGGCGGCGACGCGCAGGAAGCCCAGCTGCCGCGGCGGGCGGAAGAAGCCGCGGGCGGTCAGTTCTACAACGCCGCTCCCTGAGCCACGAGTGCCGTGAGCCTGGACGATATTCTCGCCGGGGCCCTGGAGGGACGCCGCCGCGCCCACCAGTACCGGGTGCGCCGGGTGCTGGATTCTCCCCAGGGCGCCACCCTGGTGCTCGACGGTCGGGAACTGCTGGCCTTCAGCAGTAACGACTACCTGGGACTCGCCGCCCACCCGCGGCTGGTGGCGGCCCTGCGGGATGGCGCCGGGCGCCATGGCGTGGGCAGTGGCGCTTCCCACCTGATCTGTGGCCACAGTCGCGAACACCACGCCCTCGAGGAAGAGCTGGCGGATTTCTGCGGGCGGCCGCGGGCCCTGCTCTATTCCACCGGGTACATGGCCAATCTCGGCATCGTCAGCGCCCTGGCGGGGCGGGGTGACGCGGTGTTCGAGGATCGCCTCAACCACGCATCCCTATTGGACGGGGGGCTGCTCAGCGGCGCCCGCTTCCAGCGCTACGGCCACGCCGACCCCGCCGCCCTGGAGCGCCGTCTGGCGGCCAGCGAGGGGGAGCGTAAACTGGTGGTGACGGATGGCGTGTTCAGCATGGATGGCGATCTCGCCCCCCTGCCGGAACTGGCGGCGGTGTGCCAGCGCCACGGCGCCTGGCTGATGGTGGACGATGCCCACGGCTTCGGTGTGCTGGGCGAGCAGGGCGGCGGCATTGCCCAACACTTTGGACTCGATGCCGCCCAGTTACCCATCCTGGTGGGCACCCTGGGCAAAGGCTTTGGCGTGTTTGGCGCCTTTGTCGCCGGCAGCGATACCCTGATAGACTATCTGGTACAGTTCAGCCGACCCTACATCTACACCACGGCACTGCCGCCAGCGGTTGCCGCCGCCTGCCGGGAGAGCCTCAGGCTGACGCGGCAGGAACCCTGGCGCCGCCAGCGGCTGGCGGAACTGGTGGCCCGTTTTCGCCAGGGCGCCGCCCAGTTGGGCCTGCCCCTGATGGATTCGCAAACCCCCATTCAGCCCCTGCTGGTGGGGGGCGACCAGCGGGTGATGGCGGTTGCCGCTGAGTTGCTGGGGGCGGGGATTCATGTCGGCGCCATCCGCTACCCCACCGTGCCCATGGGCAGCGCCCGGCTGCGCATCACCCTCAACGCCAACCACACCGGCAACCAGGTGGATCGCCTGCTGGACGCCCTGTCCGCCGCCATGGCCGCCACCGCCGGGTTGCGACGATGACCGCCGCTGTGCCGACCGCCTCCACGCCCGCCCTGGCCGTTGGACATTGGCCAGCAACGGGAGCGCAGCCCTGCTCGCTGCCCCTGGTGCTGATTCACGGTTGGGGCAGCGACAGCCGGGTCTGGGACGATGTCCTTCCCCTGCTGCGACAGGACTTCGATGTGCTGACCCTCGACCTGCCGGGTTTTGGCGACAGCCAGGCCGGCACCTGGCGGCTGGAGCCGGTGCTGGAACAGATCACCGCCGCCCTGCCGGAGCGCTGCTTGCTGGTGGGATGGTCCCTGGGGGGCATGCTCGCCACCCGCTGTGCCGGGCGCCACCCCCAGCGGGTGGCGGGGTTGGTGACCCTCGCCTGCAATGCCAGCTTCGTGCAGCGGGACGGATGGCGGGATGCCATGGAGCCGCAAGCGTTCGAGAAATTCACCGGCAATTTCATTGCCGATCCCGACACCACGCTGCAGCGCTTCAGCGCCCTCCAGGGGCGGGGTGACCAGCGCGAACGGGCCGTGCTGCTGGCCCTGCGCCAGCGGCTTCCCGTCGTCGACGCAGGGCAATGGCGCGCGGCCCTGCGGCTGCTGTGCGAACTTGACAACCGCCACACCCTGGAGCGTCTGATGATGCCGTCACTGCACCTGTTGGGGGAGCACGACAGCCTGGTGCCGGCCACCGCCGCGCAAGCCCTCCGCGCCCTGAATCCGGCCGCCGAGGTACGGGTTCTGCCCGGGGTGGCCCATGCCCCGCAGTTGTCCATGGCCGCAGGGCTGGCCTCCCTGTTGGCGGCCTTTGGCCGCGCCCGGGAGGAGGATGACTACCGTATCGACAAGGTCGAGGTGGCGCGCTCCTTCAGCCGCGCCGCCGCCACCTACGACCAGGTGGCCCATCTGCAGCGGGCGGTGGGCAACGAACTGTTGTCGCGCCTGCCAGGGCGGCTGCCAGGGGGCCGGGTCGCGGATCTGGGGTGTGGAACCGGTCTATTCACCGAACAATTGGCGTTGCGCTACCCCGGTTCCAACCCCCTCGGCATCGATCTGGCGGAGGGCATGGTGCGCCACGCCCGGATCCATCACCCCGGATCCTGCCAGTGGCTGTGTGGCGACGCCGAGGCGCTGCCCTGCGCCGACCACAGCCTGGGCCTGGTGTTTTCCAACTTTGCCCTGCAGTGGTGCCAGGATCTTGAACGACTGGCGGCGGAGCTGTACCGGGTGCTCTTGCCCGGTGGCGCCCTGGTATTCTCCACCGTGGGCCCCGCCAGTCTCGCCGAACTGCGGGATGCCTGGCGCGGTGTCGACCGCTATGCCCATGTCAACCGCTTCGCTCCCCTGGAGCGGGTGCGCGCCGCCCTGGAGTCCTCTGGATTTGCCATCGCCGAGTTCAGCGTGGCCCGCAGGGTCAATCATTACCCCCAGCTGCGGGATCTCACCCGCGAGTTGAAGGGGCTCGGCGCCCACAATGTCAATCGCGGCCGCAAGGGTGGCCTGACCGGCAGGCGTCAGGTCGATGCCCTCAAGGCGGCCTACGAACGCTGGCGCACCCCCGAGGGTCTGCCCGCCACCTGGGAAGTGCTCACCGTGGTGGCGAACAGGGCCGCGTCGTGAGGGGCTACTTCGTGGCCGGCACCGACACCGATGCCGGCAAGACCCTGGTGACAGCCGGGCTGCTGGCGCTGGCTGGACAACAGGGTTTGCGCGCGGCGGGACTCAAGCCGGTGGCGGCGGGGGCGCGGCGCACCGCCGAGGGACCGCGCAACCGGGATGCCCTGCAATTGCTGGAGGCCGCCAGCGCGAGATTTCCCTACCACCAGGTGAATCCCGTTTGTCTGGAGCCCGCCATGGCCCCCCACATCGCCGCCCGGGATATCGGGGCGTCGCTCTCCGTCGATGGGTTGCTGGCGTGTTGCCGGCCATTGCTGCAAGGGGATGCCGATCTGTTGCTGGTGGAGGGGGCCGGCGGCTGGCGGGTTCCCCTCAACGACAGCGAAACCCTGGCGGATCTGGCCCGTGGACTGGGTTTTCCGGTGATTCTGGTGGTCGCCATGCGCCTGGGCTGCATCAATCACGCCCTGCTCAGCGCCGAGGCGATACGGGCCGATGGCCTGTCCCTGGCGGGCTGGGTGGCCAACAGCGTGACCGGGGAGATGCCCCGCTATCGGGACAATGTGGAGACCCTGCAACACTGGCTGGGCGCGCCCCTGCTGGGGGAGATTCCCCACCTGCCCGGCGGCGATTACCGCGATGCCGCCCGCTTTCTCCGCCTGCCCGCGCCATGACGGCGCCTGCCACAATGCGTACAATGGACGGCCACGATTCACTGGCAACCCGTTAGGCAGGCCGTTCATGTCCGACAAGAAACCCCGCAAGCTCAGCGACGAGGATCTGGCTCGTGTCGAGGAGTACCTCTCCAGCCCCGTTCATCGTATCGAGCGCAAGCCATTCCGCCCCTGGTTGCTGCTGTTCTGGCTGTGGGTGGTGGTGATGGCCCTGGGGGGCATCAGTCTGATCTTTGGGCGGATGGAAGGCTACATCTGAAGCCGGCGTCCATTTCTTACCAAGTTCCTACCGTCCCACGCGGGATTCCTGGATATAGAAACGCGCCCGGCGGGCGTTCTTGATGCAGCCGTCGAAATTCTCCACCGTCTGCATGGTGCGGGCGGTGGTGATCAGTCCCAGCGCCTTGGTGTAGCTGACACTGCCGGCAAAACCCTCCACCTTGGCGATATCCAGCTCCCGCCAGGCGGCGTTCACCTCGTTGTTGCAGGCTTCCCGGTAGGGGGTGGGGATGGCGGCGCAGCCGATCAGCAGCAGGGCACAGCAGGCAGTCAGGACAGCCGGGTACCGGGTGGGCATGGTCGATTTCCGGGGAGGGTGGCGGCATCTTGTGCCTGGAAACCGCCCTTCGTCAAGGCTCCAGGAAACGGACTACCTGGGTGTCCGGATCGCGGGCTTTGCCGGCCGCCGCCAGCTTGTCCAGGTAGCTGGCCCACAGGGCGTCGTGATCCCGGCACAGCTCGTACAGATAGTCCCAGCTGTAGATGCCGGTGTCGTGCCCGTCGTCGAAGCCGAGGCGCAGCGCGTAGTTGCCGGCGCGCTCCACGGCGCTGATGGTCACCCGGCTCTTGCCCCACTGCAGCACCTCCTGGCCGGGGCCGTGACCCTTCACCTCGGCGCTGGGGGAGTGCACCCGCAGAAATTCGGCGCTCAGGGTGTGGGGCGGCAAGTCCGGAAAATGCAGTTCAAGTCCCGCGCCACCCTTGCTCACCTTGATTTTGTGGGGTTTCATCGCCGATCACCGTTGTTGCAAGGAAAAAGGGTTGGAGGAACTCGGTCGCGGGGTTTGGCGCTTCCGTCCCTCGGAGCCTAATGGCACTGAGTTAAGCCCCTCTACGGTAGTAGGGCGGTGTCCCGGGGGAGTGTTTTCGAGACCGTCGGCGCCAGGGATGGCGCCGTCGAGCCCCCAGGGATGGGTTTACGGCGTGTCTCGAAAACACTCCCCCGGGATACCGACCGGGCTACGAAGTCCGAAATGCACTAAATCAGTGCCATTGCCCCGGAGCCTGCTTTTTCCACCGGGCTGAACCGAGCGCCCTCGAGGTTACAGTATAAAGCGCGACAGATCCTCGTCGGCGGCCAGTCCCGCCAGGTGCCTTGCCACGAAATCCGCGTCCACCAGCACTTTTTCGCCGCGTCCGGCAAAATCCGCTGCGCCGTAGGAGACTTCCTCCAGCAACCGTTCCATCACCGTGTGCAAGCGCCGTGCGCCGATATTCTCGGTGCGCTCGTTCACTTCCCAGGCGATTTCCGCGATTTGCCGCACCCCCTCGGCGGTGAACTCCACCGCCAGCCCCTCGGTGGCCAGCAGCTCCCGGTACTGTTCGGTGAGGGAGGCATTGGGCTCGGTGAGAATGCGTTCGAAATCGGCGGCGCTCAGGGATTCCAGCTCCACGCGGATGGGCAGGCGGCCCTGCAGCTCGGGAATCAGGTCCGAGGGCTTGGAAAAGTGGAAGGCGCCGGAGGCGATGAACAGGATGTGGTCGGTGCGGATCATGCCGAACTTGGTGGTCACGGTGCAGCCCTCGATCAGCGGCAGCAGATCCCGTTGCACCCCTTCCCGGGAGACATCGGCGCCGCTGGTCTCGCCGCGCTTGGCCACCTTGTCGATCTCGTCGATGAACACGATGCCGTTCTGTTCGGCGTTGGCGATGGCCCGGGCCTTGATGTCCTCCTCGTTGAGCAGCTTGGCGGCCTCCTCGTCGGTGACTATTTTCATGGCCTTGGCGATGGTCATCTTGCGGGTCTTGCTCTTGCCGCTGCCCAGGTTGGAGAACATGTTCTGCAACTGGCTGGTCATCTCCTCCATACCGGGGGGCGCCATGATCTCGACGCCGATGGGGGCGGCGCTGACGGTGATGTCGATTTCCTTGTCGTCGAGGGAGCCCTCGCGCAATTTCTTGCGCATGATCTGGCGGCCGGCGGACTGCCCGTCATCCTTTTCCACCCCCCGGGCGGGGGGCATCAGGGCGTCGAGGATACGCTCCTCGGCGGCATCCTCGGCGCGCTGGCGCACCCGCTGCATGTCCTGCTCCCGCAGCTGCTTGACGGCGGTTTCCACCAGATCGCGGACAATCGATTCCACATCCCGTCCGACATAGCCCACCTCGGTGAACTTGGTGGCCTCCACCTTGATGAAGGGGGCGTTGGCCAGGCGCGCCAGGCGCCGGGCGATCTCGGTCTTGCCCACCCCGGTGGGACCGATCATCAGGATATTCTTGGGGGTGATCTCGTTGCGCAGCTCTTCCGGAAGCTGCATGCGCCGCCAGCGGTTGCGCAGGGCGATGGCCACGGCGCGCTTGGCGTCGTCCTGGCCGATGATATGGCGGTCCAGCTCGTGGACGATTTCGCGGGGGGTCATGTTGGACATCAGGTGTGGTCTCGGGAGGCAGTTTTCAGTTGGCAGTTGGCAGTGGAGATTCTCCAGCGTCAGACGTCAGACGTCAGACGTCAGACATCAAGCTCAATACTCCAATTCCTCAATGGTGCGATTGTGATTGGTGTAGATACAGATATCGCCGGCAATGGCCAGGCCCTTCTCGACGATCTCCCGAGCGCCGAGATCGGTGTTGTCCAGCAGGGCGCGGGCGGCGGACTGGGCGAAGGGGCCGCCGGAGCCGATGGCGATCAGGTCGTCCTCCGGTTCGATCACATCGCCGTTGCCGGTGATGATCAGGGAGGCGCTGGCATCCGCCACCGCCAGCAGGGCCTCCAGGCGCCGCAGCATCCGGTCGGTGCGCCAATCCTTGGCCAGCTCCACCGCTGCGCGCACCAATTGTCCCCGGTGCTGGTCGAGCTTGGCCTCGAAGCGCTCGAACAGAGTGAAGGCATCGGCGGTGCCGCCGGCGAAGCCGGCGATCACCTTGTCCTTGTAGAGGCGGCGCACCTTGCGGGCATTGCCCTTCATCACGGTATTGCCCAGTGACACCTGGCCATCGCCGCCGATCACCACCTTGCCGTTGCGGCGCACGGAGAGGATGGTGGTTCCCCGATACTGTTCCACGGTGCGTTTCCTTTTGTGAGCGTGTTGAGGGTATTTGGGGGCGGTTGGCGGGAATTCAATGTTGGAATCCGGTCTGACGTCTGACGCTGGACGTCTGACGCAAAAGCCCGTGTATCGAATTTCCTGGGTTTAGCCAGATCATGCAGCCTTGAAAGGGATAGCATCTTCCTGCGAACCATCTTGGCGTCAGACGTCAGACGTCAGACGTCAGACCATTATTCTAAAGGATGAAACCCTCCACTCCCGCAAGGTAAACTGCCGCCACCTCATAGGATCGACACACTTGGCCAGCGACGCTGCATCCCGACATCCGCTCGACAGGCCCCCGGGCAAGCCCCCGGGGCTGCTGCGTTCCAGCGCCGTGGTGGGGGCCATGACCATGGTGTCGCGGGTGCTGGGACTGATCCGCGATGTGGTGCTCGCCCGGGTGATCGGCGCCGACGGCCTGGCGGATGCCTTTTTCGTCGCCTTCAAGATTCCCAACTTCCTGCGCCGCCTGTTCGCCGAGGGCGCCTTTGCCCAGGCCTTCGTGCCGGTGCTGGCGGAGTACCGGGCGCGCGGTAACCACGCCGCCGTCAAGGCGCTGGTGGACAGGGTGGCGGGGGCGCTCGGCTCGGTGCTGATCCTGCTCACCGCCCTGGTGATGGTGGGGGCGCCGGTGGTGACCACGGTGTTCGCCCCCGGGTTCGTCAACGACCCGGCCCGCTTCGAAGCGGCCACCACCATGATCCGCATCACCTTTCCCTACCTGCTGCTGATCTCCCTGACGGGCCTGTCCGCGGGCATTCTCAACAGCTACGACCGCTTCGCCATCCCGGCCTTTACCCCGGTATGGCTCAATGTCTGCATGATCGGCGCCGCCCTGGCGGGGGCCGCCTGGTTTACCGAGCCGGCCTATGCCCTGGCCTGGGGGGTGCTGGTGGCGGGGGCGGTGCAACTGCTGTTCCAACTGCCCTTCCTGATGGGGGTGCGGCTGTTGCCAAGGCCCGTGGTGGACTGGCACTACGACGGGGTGAAGCGCATTCTCAAGCTGATGGCACCGGCCATTTTCGGGGTGTCCGTCAGCCAGATCAATCTGCTGCTGGATACGGTGATCGCCTCCTTCCTGCCCACCGGCAGCGTGTCCTGGCTGTATTACTCGGATCGCCTGTCGGAACTGCCCCTGGGGGTGTTTGGCGTCGCCCTCGGCACGGTGATCCTGCCCAACCTGTCCCGCCAGCACGCCGCCGCCAATGCCGAGACCTTCGCCGCCACCCTGGACTGGGCGATTCGCATGGTGCTGCTGGTGGCGGTGCCCGCCAGCCTGGCCCTGGTGATTCTCGCCACGCCCATACTCGCCACCCTGTTCTACGACGGGGTGCGCATCGACGCCCGGGATATCGCCATGTCCACCCTGAGCCTGCAGGCCTACGCCCTGGGACTGATCGCCTTCATGCTCATCAAGGTGCTGGCCCCCGGCTATTTCGCCCGCCAGGATACCCTCACCCCGGTGCGCATCGGGGTCATCGCCATGGTGGCCAACATGGCGATGAACATCGCCCTGGTGATCCCCCTGCACCATTACTGGCAGGTGGGTCACATGGGGCTGGCCCTGGCCACCTCCCTGGCGGCATTCATCAACAGCTATCTGCTGTATCGCGGCCTGCGCCGCGCCGGTGTGTATCAGCCACAGCCTGGCTGGTGGCGGTACGCCATGCGGCTCGCGGTGGCCAGCCTGGCCATGGCGGCGGTATTGATCGCCCTGATCTGGCGCCTCGATGACTGGCTGGCCTGGACCGCCATGGAGCGTGTCCTGCGTTTGATGCTGATCTGTGTCGTGGGTGGCGGCGTATACCTAGTGGTGCTGGTGGGGCTGGGCCTGCGGTTTCGCCACCTGCGCCCCGGCAGCCCACCCTGAACCGGCGCGGATGGCGGTCACTATTTCCCCGCTGTCCGGTACTGTATACTCACGCGCTTTGCTTTGATCTGGCTGGTGTCCGAGTCCGTGGTCCAGAAATTCATTCGAGGCTTGCACAATCTCAGCGCGGACACGCGGGGCGTGGTCGCCACCATTGGCAGCTTCGACGGCATCCACCTCGGTCACCAGGCGATCATGGCGCAGGTGCGGC
>JBJHDJ010000056.1:0-10535 GCA_050486485.1 Porticoccaceae bacterium | reverse complement strand
GGCGTTGCTGATCTCGACCGCGCGCCTCAGGTCTTCCTCCCCGAACGCCTCGCTGAACTGGGGAGCCGTGGGATAGGACGTGTAGCGGGGCCCCGCCAAATCGTAGCGGTCGATCAGCCCCTGGTCCCACTCGGGGACAGCCTGGGGCGCCAGACCCAGGGCATTGTCGGCCAGGGTCTCGTCGGAATATTGGCGGGGAAGATCGCTACCCATGGCTCTGCTCTCGATCGGACCATCCACTATTGCCCCCCATGGACACGGCATTCACAGCCACGGGCGACGGAGATATTGGGCGAGGGGAAGAGAACCGTCGTCATTCGCCTTGCAATCCATTGTGCGCCGAACCATCGCTCCCTACCTTGATGTTTATCAAGGAAAATACCTGCAAAATGCCCAGACTGGACAAACCCTTGCGCTGGTTATTGGATGGCCATGGGGGTATACTTCGACCCCGCTTTTTCCCCAACTCACCTCACTACGGAAGACCTCCATGAGCTACAGCAAGGTTCCGGCTGGTAACGACCTGCCCAACGACTTCAATGTCATCATCGAAATCCCCGCCAACCACGATCCCATCAAATACGAGATCGAGAAGGACTACGACGCCATCTTCGTCGACCGCTTCGTGGCCACCCCCATGTTCTACCCCGCCAACTACGGCTTTATCCCCGGCACCCTGTCCGAGGACGGCGACCCGCTGGATGTGCTGGTGATTTCCCCCTATCCGGTGATGCCCGGCTCGGTGATTCGCTCCCGCCCCATCGGCATCCTCAACATGACCGACGAGTCCGGCTCCGACGCCAAGCTGATCGCCGTGCCCCACAAGAAGCTCACCCGCCAATACGAGCACATCCAGGACATCGGCGATGTGCCGGAACTGCTGCTCAAGCAGATCGAGCACTACTTCGAGAACTACAAGGATCTGGAAGAAGGCAAGTGGGTCAAGGTGGAAAGCTGGTCGCACGCCGAGGACGCCCGCAAGGAAATCATGGCCTCCCGTGAGCGCCACCTGAAGACCAGCAAGTGATTTCTGGCGACTGACCCCAATGGCACTGATTTAGTGCATTTCGGACTTCGTAGCCCGGTCGGCATCCCGGGGGAGAGTTTTCGAGACACGCCGTGAACCCATCCCTGGGGGCTCGACGGCGCCATCCCTGGCGCCGACGGTCTCGAAAACTCTCCCCCGGGACACCGCCCTACTACCGTAGAGGGGCTTAACTCAGTGCCATTAGCGACTCACCCCCAATAAAAAGCCCCGCCTTCAGGCGGGGCTTTTTATTGGGGGTGAACTAAATCCCATGCCGACTTACAGGCTGGTGGCTTTCTCCGCGAGGTAGGAGGCCACGCCCTCCGGATTGGCTACCATGCCTTGATCACCCTGCTTCCAGCCAGCGGGGCACACTTCACCGTGCTCCTGGTGGAACTGGAGAGCATCCACCATGCGCAGCATTTCGTCCACATTGCGGCCCAGGGGCAAGTCGTTCACCACCTGGTGACGCACCAAGCCGTTCTCATCCACCAGGAAGGAACCGCGGAAGGCCACGCCGCCCGCGGACTCGACATCGTAGGCCTTGCAGATGTCGTGCTTCACATCGGCAACCATGGCGTACTTGACGGGGCCAATGCCACCGGCATCGACGGAAGTGTTGCGCCAGGCATTGTGGGTCCACTGGCTGTCGATGGAAACCCCGATGAGCTCAACGCCGCGCTTCTTGAATTCCTCGTAGCGGTTGTCGAAGGCAATCAGCTCGGAGGGGCAGACGAAGGTAAAGTCCAGGGGCCAGAAGAAAATCACGGCCTTTTTGCCCTTGATGGCGCTCGCCAGGTTGAAGTCGTTGACGATATCGCCATTGCCCAGCACGGCGGCGGCGGTGAAATCTGGCGCGGGTTTACCTACTAATACACCCATTGTCGATACTCCTTAGGTTTACGGGTTGAGGGTTAGGATTTGATGCGGAGGCAGCGTGATACGCCGCGTATGAGCTAATCATACACAATCTATTGATAGGTTTTGATTGAATATCTCTATGGAAGCCATAGCCCCCTGGCGGAGATCACACGCTCCAGGGTCACTCGGGCACGGCTTCGTCGATCAGTTGCTGGAGTTCCCCGCTCTCGTGCATCTCGGCAATGATGTCGGAGCCACCCACCAACTCTCCCTTGACCCAAAGCTGGGGGAAAGTGGGCCAGTTGCCGTAGCGGGGCAGATTGGCTCGGATGTCCGGGTTGCTCAGCACATCCACATAGGCAAAGCGCTTGCCACAGCCCATCAACGCCTGCACGGCGCGGGAGGAAAAGCCGCACTGTGGCTGGTTGGGGTTGCCTTTCATGTACAGGATGACCGGGTTGCCCTCGATCTGCTCTTTGATGGTCTCCATGATATCCATGCAACATTTTCCTCTGGACGATGACTGGAATTGACGGCCACGGGAGCCACTGGCTGCCCTGAATAGCCGAGCATAAAGGTCGGGTATTCTACTCGTTTTCCATCCTTGGCGAAACATGCCAGGCCAGGAATGGCAATCACTGGGGCCGGAGGGTCTGCCCGGCTTGAACGGACGGCAGCGGTTATCTTTTGCCATGGGACAACGGCTGTGACAAACTCGCAGCGATCGCTCCACGCCAGGCCAACCCCGTTCATGGTTACCACTGTCATTGCCCTCGTCGCCATTGCGCTGTACTTGTGCACCACGCTTTACCATGTGCGGGTGGGCGTGCCCACGGGCGGCAAGGCCGCCATCCTGCTGGGTGGCGGCGCCGTCGCCGCGGTGCTGCATGGCTTGGTGGCGGCGGCCCTGGTGTTTGGCGGCGACGGGGTGAATTTTTCCCTGTGGCCGGTGAGCGTGCTGATCCTGTTGTTGATGACCGTGCTGGTGCTGGCCAGCAATCTCGGTCGCCCGCTGTACAGCCTGTTGATCCTGCTGTTTCCCGCCTCGGCCCTGGTGCTGGCCCTGGCGCTGGCCTTCGGGGATGACGGTCACCACGGCCAGCAACTTTCCCTGGCCATCGGGCTCCATGTGCTGTTCTCCCTGCTGGCCTACAGCCTGCTCACCATAGCCGCCCTGCAATCCCTTCTGCTGGCCTACCAGCACTATCAGCTCAAGCACCATCACCCCGGGGGCTTCCTGCGGGGGATGCCGCCCCTGCAAACCATGGAGCGGCTGCTGTTCCAGGTAATCTGGACAGGCCTGGCCCTACTCACCCTGAGCCTTGCCAGCGGCTTCCTGTTCGTCGAGGATCTGTGGGCCCAGCACCTGGTGCACAAAACCTTTTTCTCGATCCTGGCGTGGCTGCTGTTCGCGGTGCTGCTGTGGGGCCGCCATCGCCTGGGCTGGCGCGGCAACACCGCCATCCGCTGGACCCTGGGGGGCTTCGCGTCCCTGGCCCTCGCCTATTGGGGCAGCAAGTTCGTGCTCGAGGTCATTCTCGGCCTTTGACCCGCCGTCCCTGACAATCGCTCCCTGACAAACCGCTCTCTGACAAGCCGTTCCCTAACGAACCATGGGCCGGTTCCGCCACCGCCGTGGCATTGGCCAGACCACGGGTTTCCGGGCCCCGGGCATCGGCCCTGTCAGGGAAATGACAGAGTGTTGCCAAGGGCGGCAAACTTCTTCACCATAGCCTGCCCGACGGTGACACAGGTTCGCCCCTCGTTGAACGATATCCCCCTCTGGCTGCTATCCGCCCTGCTGGTGTTGCTGCTGACCATTTCCGCCTACTTCTCCGGGTCGGAAACAGGCATGATGTCCATCAACCGCTACCGCCTGAAGCATCTGGCCAAGAAACAGCGCAGCGCCCGGCGGGTATACCGTCTGCTCAAGCGCCCGGACCGGCTGATCGGCGTGATCTTGATCGGCAACAATCTGGCCAACAATTTCGCCGCCATCGTCGCCGCCATCATCGCCGTGCGCCTGTACGGCGAGGGCGCGGAGATCGCCGCCGGCATCCTGCTCACCATCGTCATGTTGATCTTCGCCGAGGTCACCCCCAAGACCATCGCCGCCCTCCATCCGGAGCGGATTGCCTTCCCATCCAGCTATATCCTAAAGCCCCTGCTGAAACTCCTGTATCCGGTGGTGTGGTTGGTCAACCATGTATCCAACACCCTGCTGAGGTGGCTCGGCTTCGACCCGGCCGCGGTGCGCAACGACGCCCTGAGCAAGGATGAACTGCGTACCGTGGTGGATGAATCCAGCGAGCAGGTGGCCTCGGAGCACCAGGGCATGCTGATCAATATCCTCGACCTGGAAACCGTCACCGTGAATGACATCATGGTGCCTCGCAACGAAATCATCGGCCTCAACCTGGATGACGAAATCGAGGCGCTGGTGGACCAGATCGTGGCCACCGAATACACCCGCCTACCCCTCTACGAGGGGGACATCAACAATGTGGTCGGCTTTCTGCACATGCGCAAGGTGAACCGCCTGCTGCGCCGCGGCGAGGAGGCCCTCACCAAGGAGGCCATGAAGCGCTTTGCCCGGGAGCCCTATTTCGTGCCGGAGAGCACCCCGCTGCATGTGCAACTGGTCAACTTCCAGAAGAACAAGCGGCGCATCGCCCTGGTGGTGGACGAGTACGGCGAAGTCATCGGCCTTGTCACCCTGGAGGACATCCTGGAGGAGATCGTCGGCAAATTCACCACCAACTACGCCGAGGATGAACAGGACATCATCGCCAATGCCGATCGCAGCTACACCATCGACGCGGGCATGAATATCCGGGACATCAACAAGGCGATTCACTGGCGACTGCCCACCGACGGCCCCAAGACCCTCAATGGCCTGCTGCTGGAAAAACTGGAACATATTCCCGAGGGCAATGTGTGCCTGCAATTCGCCGGCTACCGCTTCGAGACCCTGTCCCTCAACGACAAGATGATCGACTCGGTGAAGGCGCGGCGCCTGCCGCGCATACGGCAGGAAGAGGACACCCCCGAAGACTAGCCGTGCCAGACATGAGGGCGCCCACAACCCTGCGATCCTCGTCTAATCGTGACGCCGATCCCGATCCCTCCTGTCCGCCGCGAAGGCGATCACCGCCAACCGTTCGCTCGCCCCCAGGTCCCGCCAGCGACGGATTTCCTCCAGGGTGCGGTAACATCCGACGCAGATCTCCCGCTCGTCGAGCCGGCAGATCGCCACGCAGGGCGACGGCGGGGATGCCCCGGAGCCATCGGTCATTGCGCGCACCGCGACAACCGGATCACTCCAGCACCTGGTAATCGAGGGGCAACTGGATTCCCAGGCTGTTGTCCAGCAGCTCGCCCACCAGTTGCAGCGTGAAACCCCACAAGCAGTGCTCGCCAATCCAGTAGCAGGGCACCCGGTAACGCCCATCGGGCAGATCAAAATCCATGGTGCCCAGATTCTCCACCCGGGACAGGTACGACAGGGGCACCTGGAACACGCTCTCCAGTTCGCTCGGGTCGGGCACGAACTCCAACCCCTCCGGAATGATCCCCAAAAAGGGGGACACCCGCACATCGTAGCGGGTCACCCGCGGTGGCAGGGTGGAGATCACCTCCACGACGCCGCGGGGCAGGGCAATCTCCTCCTCGCTTTCCCGCAGGGCGGTGTCCATCAGGCTGCTGTCTCCTGGCTCCCACATGCCCCCGGGAAAGGCCACCTGACCGCCGTGACTGCTGAGATGTTCCGCGCGCTTGATAAACACCAGGGAGGGGTCCACGGCCCGCGTCAGGGGCATCAACACCGCCGCCTCGCGCACGGTGTCCTCTTCCGGCTGGCGGGGCTCCGCTGGCCAATGGCTGAAGCCGGTTCTGATCAAATCCAGCATGTTGTCCTGTACTTCGTCAAATCCAATGTCAAACATCACCCGATGGAAAAAGTTCCCCAACCGGGCATGGCGAAAGGGGTTCAGGCGGCTTGGGAGGGCGCCCGGCCTGTTGACAGGCTGTTGAAAATCGTCGGCGAGGCAGCCAGCGCAAGGCAAAAATCGGCGAAAAAGCGGAGTTTACACCGAGTAAATGAGCATTTTGAGCCAATTTTTAACGCCGCGATGGCAACACAGGTAGTTTTTCAACAGCCTGTTAAGCGGCCATGGCAGTTGTTATTCTTAACAGCCACTGACGGGCGCACCGCATTAGGGCCAGATACAAGGTGCCTTTGAGCAGTTGCCTGCCCACTGGCTGGATAGTATCCCCCATTTCCCGGTTTTGCGAGCAGACCATGACCGCACCGTCCCTGTCACAGCGTACCCTCAACCGCATCGAGACCCTCGGCAACCGCCTGCCCCACCCCACCCTGCTGTTCGTGTGGCTGTGCGGCATCGTGCTGGTGCTGTCCGCCATCGCCGCCCTGCTGGGGGTGGAGAGCCGCCACCCGGTGAGCGGCGAGGTGATCGGCGCGGTGAACCTGATCAGCGCCGAGGGGCTGCGACTGATGCTGGAGCGCACCGTCACCAACTTCACCCAGTTCGCCCCCCTGGGCACCGTGCTGGTGGCCATGCTGGGCATCGGTATCGCCGAGCACAGCGGGCTGATCGGCACCCTGCTGCGGGTCAGCATTCTCAAGGCGCCGGAAAAGCTGCTCACCTTCCTGGTGGTGTTCGCCGGCGCCATGTCCAGCATCGCCGCCGACGCCGGCTATGTGGTGCTGATACCCCTGGCGGCGATCATCTTTCACAGCGCCGGGCGCAGCCCCATTGCCGGCATCGCCGCCGCCTTCGCAGGCGTATCCGGCGGCTTCAGCGCCAACCTGCTGATCGGCCCCCTGGACGCCATTCTCGCCGGCCTGTCCACGGAGGCGGCGGGGCTGGTGGACATCAGCTACACAGTGACACCGGCCGCCAACTACTACTTCATCGTGGTCTCGACCCTGCTGGTGGCGGTGGTGGGCACCCTGGTGACGGAAAAGATCATCATGCCGCGCTTTCCCAGCGACGATGTCAGCCGCGAGGAGCCGGCCCCCCTGTCCCTCAACGAGCGGCGTGGCCTCCGGTGGGTGGGCGTGCTGACCCTGGTATTCACCCTCCTGCTGCTGGCGGGGCTGATTCCCGAGCAGGGGGTGCTGCGCGGCCAGTCCCTGGACGGCAGCCCCGGCAGCGTGCTGGACTCCCCCTTCATCAATGGCATCGTCACCATCATCGCCCTCTTCGCCGCCATCGCCGGCTGGCTGTTCGGACGCATCTCCGGGCGCTACAGCGGCGGCTCCGATGTGGTGCAGGCCATGGAATCCAGCATGGCCACCATGGCCGGCTACCTGGTGTTGATGTTCTTCGCCGCCCAGTTCGTCAACTACTTCGCGTGGAGCCAACTGGGCATCATCAGCGCCATCGAGGGCGCCGCCGTGCTCAAGGCCATCAACCCCCACCCCGCCCTGCTACTGGTGTGCTTCGTGCTGTTCGCGGCGCTGATCAACCTGGTGGTGGGCAGCGCCTCGGCGAAATGGGCGCTGTTCGGCCCCATTTTCGTGCCCATGCTGATGCTGGCGGGCATCGCCCCCGAGGCTACCCAGGTGGCCTACCGCATCGGCGATAGCGCCACCAATATCATCACCCCCCTGATGCCCTACTTCGGGGTGGTGCTGGCCTTTGCCCAGAAATACGACCGGGAGATCGGCATCGGCACCATCATCGCCACCATGCTGCCCTACACCCTGTGGCTGCTGGTGTCCTGGAGCCTGCTGCTGACCGGCTGGATCCTGCTGGACCTGCCCCTGGGTCCCGGCGGACGGATATTCATGCCTTGAGGGCAGTGGCCAAAAGAGGGGGCCGGCAACAACCGGCAGGCGACCGTCAGGGCGCCCGCCGTTATCACGGGGGTTGCGGCGTGCGTCAGAGCCCGAGATGCTCGCGAACCTGCGGTTGCACCTCCAGCACCCAGAAGCTACTTCCACCGGGGACATAAAGCAGTCCGCGCTCCGCGTCGTAGTGACTGATGCCGGAATGGGCCAGCGGCCCATGGTTGAAGTAAGCCACTTCGCTGGGGTTGGCCGGGTCGCGGATATCGAAGACACGAAGCCCGGCGCGGCCGAAGTTCACCGCCGCGAAGCTGGCATCGAGGGGGTTGTCCACCATATGGTAGGAGATCCAGGGGTCATGTCCCGACGCCTTGCGCTCCTCGCAGAATTCCGGCTCGTTGATGGCGAGCCGAAGCATGGACACATTCCTGGCGTTATCCGGCTCGGTGACATCGCTCACCACCACCTCGAAACCCCAACCCAGCGCGGTCGGCCGCGGGTGGGGCACGCAGGTATCGCTGTCGCTGGGTTGATTGAGGATGCCACCGGTGCCCCCTTCATTGGAATGAAGCACATAGTCGCGCCCCCCGGAGCGGAACCAGTCCACGCCATGTCCGGGGCCATCCACCTCGCCGATGATACGGGGCGAGCCCCGGGCCACATCGAGGATGCGCAGCTTGGGCGGGCCGGCGAAGACTCCACTGCTGCCTCCGGCCTGATCGCCGGTGTACAGGAGCTGATCATCTCCCCTGAAGTCAATGCCATGGGAGAGGGTCGGCCATAGCAGGGATGCCTGTAGCGGGCTGGCCGCGACCAGATAACCGGCGCCCATGGGACTCGGCCGCTGGGCGTCGGCGCACAGGCTCATGCCCGCCTCGAGGGACACCCGGTGCACTTCCGCCCAGGGTCCCGGCTGTTGCGCGGCCAGCTCGCAGCGGTGATCGGTGACCGTCCAGCTCGACGGGTCGGAGAGGTCGCTGATATCGGCCTCCCAAAGGCCGAAGGAGGCATAGACCTTGGTGCCCCCGTGATTGACCCTGATATCGTGGGGCAGCATGCGCGAGGGAATCCCCTCCATGCGCAGGGGCGGCCAAGGAATCTCGCCCACCAGAACCGGATCCAGGCAATCGCTGATGTCGTACACGGAACTGCCGGAAACCAGCACCGCCCGCTCGTCGTTGATCACCGCGCGCATGGTCTCGGAACCACTCTGCACGGGGATACTTTTCACCTGGACGGGCTGGGCAGGGTCGCTGACATCTACCACATGAACCTCGCCGCCACTGCGCACATACGCGCAATGGCCCGTGCCCTGCAGGGTGCCGCCAATGGGAAGCTGACCCACGACGCTGAGGCCGCAGTGATAATCCGGCGTGGCACCGGCGGGCACATCGCCCTGGATGCCCGGCTCCGGATTGTCATTGGGGCCACAGAGCGCGGGAGAGCGGCCGGCCACGTCACCAGTCTCGGCGCAGGCGGCCATGCTGGTAGCCATCAGCAACGCCATGGCCGGGGCCAGTATCAGGCGGCTCCACCCGCTGGCCAAACCGTTGTGCTGACGCGCTTTCCCGAAGAGACTTCCGGAAGCCTGACCCACCGGCTGGGACAACTCGGGACCGCAATCGCTCGCCGTCGAACCGTGGTTGATTCCTGTCATCTGGCACCTCCTGATACCCGTTGTGGTTTATTTTTTCTGGACTGGCCCACCCTGGGCGTGAATCTCCCGCATTCCCCCCCCAGTGGAAGTCATCGATTCCCAAAGGGATTGGTGGAACGCAGACAGCGACGGGGATTGTTGAACAAGTCCGGCGGCATGGAAACCTGCATCCGTCCTGATTTACACAAACTTACAGAAAGCTGAAGCCCGTTCAGTCACCATGGCGAAGTATCATTCCGCCAGGCTTTCGCCCGAACCACCCATCTCCTTCGACACATCCTTCAGCTTGGGCAAGCCATCCTGTATTCGCAGTGCGGTTTCCTGGTAGTGGACATGAACACCGGGCTGGAAGGGGAAATCCGGAATCACCGCCGCGTAAACATCGATCAAACCCATGCCCGGGTGCTCGGTGAGGATGTGTCCACCACAGGATTTACACCATTTGCGATAGCTGTTTGGGGTCTTGTTGTAGGTGCTGATATGGTCGGCGCCCTGGGTGATTTGCACCGCCTCAGGACGCCACAGCGTGAAGGCATTAACGGGACCCCCCGACCATCGCCGGCAGGACTCACAGTGGCAATAACCCATGGCCGCGGGTTCACCACTCACGGTCAATTGGACTGCGCCACAAAAGCAGCTACCAGTATATTGAGCGTTAGTCATCTTAGGAACCTCTGAAAAACTACTGCGCGACCCGATCCGCACCCTCGCGTGCTCACTCACCCCTCGCCTATCTATCTGATATGTCTCGGGGATTCGTTGCGCGGCTCGGGGCGCCTCGGGCCGCTCGCTACGTTTTTCAGAGGTTCCCTTATTCCTCCTCGGGGCTCTACCTGCTGATCCTGGACTTCCAGTGATCCCGGACGACACCGGTGCCGGCTGCCCCTCCAGGTGCTTGGTCACCCCTGGAGTCACAAAAGTAAAGGTAGATCCGAGTCGAAACGATTTCCAGTCGCGCCCCCCTTCGCGCCCTCGAGTCAGAGGGCCCTCGGGGCAGGTCCTGCCTTTTGGTGGTGACTCGAATTCTGTGCAGTGGCAAAAGGCAAGACTTGACCCGAATGGCACTGAGTTAAGCCCCTTTTCGGTAGTAGGGCGGCATCCCGGGGGGGATTTTTTCGAGACCGTCGGCGCCAGGGATGGCGCCGTCGAGCCCCCAGGGATGGGTTTACGGCGTGTCT
>JBJHDJ010000055.1:0-10663 GCA_050486485.1 Porticoccaceae bacterium | reverse complement strand
ACCCCGATCAGCACGCCAAACCACAGCTTGCCGGTATCGGTCATGGCGGCGGACACCGGGTCGGTGGCCATGAATATCATGCCAAAGGCGAAGCCACCCAGCACCAGGTGCCAGTACCAGGGCATGGCGAACATGGGGTTGGTGTCGGAGCCGATGAGGTTGAACAGGGTGGACAGGGCTACCATGCCCAGCATCACCCCCAGCACGATACGCCAGGAGGCGATGCGCATCACCAGCAGCACCACGCCACCGATCAGGATGGCGAGGGTTGACACCTCGCCAATGGAGCCCTGCATGCGACCGAAGAAGGCATCCAGCCAGGTCAACTGCCCCTGTAGCGCGGCCATGCCGTCGCTGGCGGCAACGGACAGGGCCGTGGCGCCGGTGAAGCCGTCCACCGCGGTCCACACCGCATCGCCGGACATTTCCGCCGGGTAGGCGAAGAACAGAAAGGCGCGGCCTGTCAGTGCCGGGTTGAGGAAGTTCTTGCCGGTGCCACCGAACACCTCCTTGCCGATCACCACCCCGAAGCTGATACCCAGGGCCACCATCCACAATGGCATGTCGGGCGGGCAGATCAGGGCGAACAGGATGGAGGTGACAAAGAACCCTTCGTTGACCTCGTGGCCGCGCACCATGGCGAACAGCACTTCCCAGAAGCCTCCCACCACGAAGGTGACGAAGTAAATGGGCACGAAAAAGGCGGCGCCGTACCAGAAGTTGTCCCACACGCTGCCGGGGTCGTGGCCGGCGATCATGGCGATGAACACGCCACGCCAGCCGTCGATGCCGCTGGCCCCCATGGTCTCCAGCACGGTGTTGGCCTGGAAACCCAGGTTGTACATGCCGTAGAGCATGGCCGGGAAGGCCGCCAGCCACACGGTGATCATCACCCGCTTCAGATCGATGCCGTCTCGCACATGGGCGCCGTTCTTGGTGACATCCGGTGGAGAGTAAAAGATGGTGTCCACCGCTTCGTAGAGCGCGTACCACTTTTCGTACTTGCCGCCCTTGTGGAAGTGTGGCTCCAGGCGGTCGAGAAACTTGCGCAGCGCCATGGCTCAGCCCTCCTTCTCAATGCGGTTGAGGTTATCCCGAAGGATCGGGCCGTACTCGTACTTGCCGACGCAGATAAAGGTGCACAGGGCGAGATCCTCCTCGTCCAGTTCCAGGGCGCCGAGCTGCTGGGCCTGAACGGTGTCGCCCACCACGAGGGCGCGCAGCAACTGGGTAGGCAGGATATCGAGGGGCATGATCTGTTCATAGTTCCCCAGAGGCACCATGGCCCGCTCACTGCCACTGGTGGTGGTGGTGAAGCGAAACTTGCGGGACGGGGTGAGGGAGGACAGATAGATCGGCAGCGCGGAAAAGCGATTGAGACCGGGGGAAAGGTAATGAAACATATGGCGGTCGCGGCCTTCCGCCAGCACCGACAACTGCGCATGGTAGCGCCCCAGAAAGGCCAGCGGGCCGGCGGCCTTGCGGCCGGACAGCACCGAGCCGGAAATGATCCGGTTGTCTCCCTCGACCAGGGCGCCGGCACACAGTTCCTCCACCTGGGCGCCAAGGCGCGTGCGCAACAACACGGGTTTCACCACCTGAGGGCCGCCCAGGGCCACCACCCGCCGAACATCGATCCGACCTGTGGTGAACAAATGGCCGAAGGCCATCACATCCTGATAGCCGATGTGCCACACGCTCTTGTTTTCGCCCACCGGGTCGATGAAATGGATATGGGTGCCCACCAGGCCAGCGGGGTGAGGACCGGCGAACTCGTGGCGCTTGACCCTTTCCACCTCGGCGCCGGGAATCTCGGCGCCAGGAGCCGTGCACAGGTGAACGGGGCCGTCCGTCAGGCGGCTGAGCACCTTGAGACCGTTGACGAAGTCCCGCTCCCTGCCGGCGATCACCATGGCGGGATCGGCGGCCAGGGGGTTCGTGTCGATGGCGGTGACAAAGATGGAGCGTGGACTGCTATCCACGGCCGGCACCTTGGAAAAGGGCCTGGCGCGCAGCGCTGTCCAGCAGCCGGAATTGACCAGGGTCTCGACCACCCGGGCGCGCTCCAGGCTGGCCAGTTCACCCTCCGAGCAGGTCGGGAAGGTTTCCTGCTCGTCGCCGTCGATGGCGATCACCACCGACTGCAACACACGGCGTTCGCCGCGGTTTATGGCGGTAATTCTTCCGCCGGCGGGCGCCGTGAACAGGACGCCTGGGTTTTTCTTGTCTTCAAACAGAACCTGACCGAGCTTGACCCGGTCGCCCTCCTGGACGCGCATGGTGGGCTTCATGCCCACGAAGTCGTTGCCCAGGATTGCGACCGATCTGACGCCAGGTCCGTCCTGAATGGCCTGGGCGGGGGCCCCCGCTATGGGCACATCCAAACCGCGACGGATCTTGATCATAGGTGCAGCACTCACAAAGTTGGAAAAGTGTGATCGCCCCCTCCCGAGAAGGGCGCGACTGGAAATCCGTGGCCATGACCCGGCTGGGCTCCACCCGCGGATGGAAAGGGCGTCGCTGCCCGAGGACCGCGAAGCCCTGCTGAACGGGGCGGAATTATAAGGAGTGAGCCGGACTATTGCCAGCGAGCCTGGCCGTGCAACGGCGTCAAAAGCCAAAAACCCATGGCGCGCTCCACGCAACTCCTTGCAAAAATCACGGATAACCAGGTTTCGCCCCGCTCGGACAGGGTTCAAGTCATGACAGTCAGGACAGATTCACTGTTACTTCAATAGGTTGAACATGAAGCCTTGGCTATCCCGCCAGCCTCCTCGCTCAAAACCCTTTTGGGTAGATGGCCCACTCCACCCCTGCCATCCTCTCCAGCACCCGCACCGTCTGGCAACTGTAGCCGAATTCGTTGTCGTACCAACAGTACAACACGCAGCTGTTACCGTTGACGATGGTGGCCTTGGCGTCGAACACACAGGCGTGGCGGTCGCCGACAAAATCCGTGGACACCGCCTCGTCGGACACCGAATAGCCCACCTGCTGTTGCAGGGGGGAGTACAGGGCCTTCTGGCGCATGAACTCGTTGAGCTCCTCGGCGTTGGTCTGACGGCCCAGTTGCAGGTAGAGGATGGCCATGGACACATTGGGGGTGGGCACCCGGATGGAGTTCCCCGTCAACTTGCCGGTCAACTCCGGGATGGCCTTGGCCACCGCCTTGGCGGCGCCGGTTTCCGTCAGCACCATGTTGAGGGGGGCGCTGCGCCCACGGCGATCCCCCTTGTGGTAATTGTCGATCAGGTTCTGGTCGTTGGTGTAGGCGTGCACCGTCTCCACATGGCCCTGCAGGATGCCGTAATCATCCAGCAGCACCTTGAGCACCGGCACGATGGCGTTGGTGGTACAGGAGGCGGCGGACACGATGCGCATGTCCGGGGTGATGACCCCATGATTCACGCCGTAGACGATATTGGGGATATCCCCCTTGCCGGGAGCGGTGAGCAACACCTTGGAGGCGCCGGGACAGTCGAGGTGCTGTCCCAGACCCTCCTCGTCGCGCCACACCCCGGTGTTGTCCACCACGATGGCGTCCTTGATGCCATAGCGGGTGTAGTCCACTTCCGCCGGAGAGTTGGCGTAGATCACCGGGATCTCATTGCCGTTGCACACCAGCTTGTTTTCCTCCTCGACCACCCGGATGGTGCCCTTGAAGGGTCCATGCACCGAGTCATAGCGCAGCAAATTGGCGCGCTTTTGCAGATCCCGCTCGCTCTTGCCCTTGCGCACTACAATGGCCTTGAGACGCAGCACATCGCCGCCGCCGGCTTTCTCGATGAGCAGGCGCGCCACCAGGCGACCGATTCGCCCGAAGCCGTACAGCACCACATCCTGGGGCTGGGGAATCGGCTTGCGGGTACTGCCGATATCGTCGCCGACCTCATCCTTGAGGAAGGACAGCAGATCGCGGCCATTGCCCTTTTCCTGATACAGAACGGTAAGCTTGCCGATATCGATATGGGCGGGACCGAGATCCATTTCCGACAGCGCCTTGACCACCGGGTAGGTCTCGAATTCGGACAGTTCGTTCTGCTCGATCTGGCGCACGAAGCGGTGCACCTGCATGATGTCGGTGACCGAGCGGTTCACCAGGTTCTGACCATAGATATAGAGGGAAACATTGTGGCCACGGTAGAGCTTGCCAATCAGGGGAATCATGCCTTCGGCAAGGGCTTCACGCTCTTTCCAGTCCCTGAAAAAATCGTCGGGTTGTGGTCGTTTCACGTACGGTCACCTTCTGCTGCGGTTACGGGAGCGGGGAAGGTCGCGTATTATCCGGGTTCGACCCGGCAGGCGCAAGAACGGGTCGGACAAACAGGTCCGACCCCGGATTGGCAATTCCAGTTGAGTTGCCCTGGCCCCTTCACTAACATCCCGCACAAGGCGATCACAAGGAATTCGAGGTGTCCAACGGGGCAGCATTTGGCAAGCGCGGCAGGCATTTTCTGGTTTGGGCGCTGATGTACAGCCTGTTGTGGCTGATGTTGAGCGCCGGGCAAGGTTGGTATTTCGCCATTCCGCTGGTGGTGGTTGCTTCGTTGCTTAGCCTCGCCCTAGGGCTCGAGCCCCCGCGTCTCCATATCCCCGCCCTGCTCCCTTTCGCAGGCTTTTTCATCGCCAAGCTGATGGCCGGCGGTTGGGATGTGGCGCAGCGGGCGCTGCGCCCTTCCCTGCCCCTGGCGCCCGGCTGGGTGCACTACGCCCTGCGCTGCCAGGGACATTCGCAACGCCTTACCCTGTCGGCCCTGGTGGGCCTGCTGCCCGGCACGTACGCCGCCCGCATCGACGGCGACCACCTGCTAATCCATGTCCTCGATCACCGCCAACCCTGGCGGTCCGTGGTGGCGGAGCTGGAACGCAGGCTTGTCGCCCTGATGGGGGATCCTCTGTTGGATGGGCCTGTCCCATGACCTGGCTCGCCGCGCTGTTGCTGGCCACCGCCCTGGTTGGCCTGTGGCGGGTGCTGCGTGGACCGACAGCCGCCGATCGCATGGTGGCAGCCCAGTTGATCGGCACCAGTGGCGCCGCCCTGCTGCTGGTGCTGGCCCACCACAGTCAGGTGCCGGCGCTGCGGGACACGGCGCTGGTGCTGGCGCTGCTCGCCGCCGTACTGACCGCCGCCCTGGTGCAATACCTGCGGGGTACACACCATGACTGAGGCGCTCCACTGGCTGAGCTGGCTGGCCCTGGCGGGGGGCGCCTTCTTTTTCACCGCCGGCACCCTGGGCCTGGTGCGCTTCCCGGACATTTACTGTCGCCTCCATGCCGTCACCAAGGCCGACACCCTGGGGCTGGGGCTGGTGGTGCTGGGCCTGGCCCTGCGCGGGGATGGCTGGCTCGCCAATGGCGTCATGGTACTGGTGTGGCTGCTGGTGATGGGATCGAGCGCCACCACCTGCCAGTTGCTGGCCCGCCATGCCGGCCTGCCAGACGACGATGACATTGACGGGCAGACAAATGAGGACAGCCATGCCCGGCGCTGACTGGCTGTTCGATGGCGTCCTGGCACTGCTGGTGATCATCCTGGCAATCGCCTGCCTGCACACCCGCGGACTGTTCACCGCCGCCGTTCTGTTCATCACCTTCGGACTGGTGCTGGCGGTGACCTGGGCACGGCTTGGCGCCCCGGACCTGGCCCTGGCGGAAGCCGCCATCGGCGCGGGACTCACCGGCGCCCTGTTGCTCTCCTCCCTGCCCGCTCTCGCCCGTGACAATGATCGCCAGCCACCCCTGACCTGGAACCTGGGCTCCGGCATCCTGCTGGGAGTGCTGCTGGCTGTGCTGCTGGTTCGCGCCCTGGCGCCAACGGCGACACAACCCCCGGTGCTGCCAGGGATGGCCATGGCCGCCCTGGCGGACAGCGGTGTCAGCCACCCGGTGACCGCCGTGCTGCTCAATTTCCGTGCCTGGGACACCCTGCTGGAACTGGTGGTGGTGCTACTGGCCCTGCTGGCGGTTCGGCAGTTGCCCCTGCCGGTCTTTCGGGTAACCAAACCCTGGCCCCTGCTCGCCGCCTGGGGCCGGATCCTAGCGCCCCTGACGGTACTAGTGGGGGGTTACCTGCTGTGGCGCGGCAGCAGCGCCCCCGGCGGCGCCTTCCAGGCAGGTGCCCTGCTGGCGGCGGGCGCCGTGGTGTTGCGCCTCAGCCACTGCTTGCCGCCCCTGGGCTGGCACCAGTGGTGGCTGCGCGCCCTGATACTGCTGGGCACCGGGGTCTTCCTCGCCCTGGCCGCCGCCTTCCACTGGCTGGGGGACGGCTGGCTCCACTACCCGGCGCCGTGGAGCGGCCCACTGATCATTGTCATCGAAGTGGCGGCCACCCTGTCCATCGCCGCCACCCTGACCCTGTTGGTGGTGGGCGAGCGCGAGGAGCCGGAGTCTTGAGCCAGACACTCTTTTACCTGCTGCTCGGCGGCGCCCTGTGGCTGGTGGGCCTGCACGGCATGGCCCTGCAAACGCACATCCTGCGCCGCATCATGGCCATCAATGTGATGGGCAGCGGCGTCTTCATGGTCATGGTGGCCCTCGGCACCCGCGTCGAACCGGTGGATCCGGTGTTGCAGGCCCTGGTGGTCACCGGGCTGGTGGTGGCGGTCAGCGCCACCGCCTTCGCCCTGCGCCTGGCGATGGCGCGCCCGCCCCGTGAATCGGAATCCGGGGGTCGCCAGCGGTGAATGCGGCTCTGATCAGCCTGGCGCTGCCCGCCTTCACCGCCCTGCTGCTGTTGCTGTTGCGCAGCCGCTCGGCGGCCTGGGTGTTCGTCTGCAATCTGGGCACCCTGGCGGCCGCTTCGACAGCCCTGTGGCAGGTGGTGAGCAGCGGCCCCAACCAACTGACCCTGGGGGGCTGGGACAGTCCCCTGGCCATTCGTTTCGAGCTGACCGCCATCGGGGGCCTGATGCTGGTGGTCAGCGCCCTGGTGCATCTGCTGGTGGGGGTCTACGCCGCCCGCAGCAGCCACAGCAAGACCCGGCACACGGACTTCTGGCCTCTGTCCTGCCTGCTGCAGGCCATTCTCGCCGCCCTGTGGCTGTCCACCGACCTGTTCAACTGGTTCGTCACCCTGGAACTGCTGGGACTGGTGGGCGTGGCCCTGGTGACCCTGGCCGGGCCCCGGGCCTTTCCCGCCGCCCTGAACTATCTGATCCTGTCACTGCTGGGATCCCTGTGCTATCTGCTAGGGGTCGCCCTGCTCTACGGGCGCTACGGGATGCTGGATGTGGGCATGCTGGGCGGCGTGGCGGAAGCGGACCACGGCACCCGGCTGGCGCTGCTGCTGATCACCCTGGGATTGATGATCAAGGGGGCCCTGTGGCCCCTGCACCAGTGGCTGCCCCCCGCCCACGCTGGCGCTCCCACGGCGGTCAGCGCCCTGCTGTCGGCGCTGGTGGTCAAAGGGCCGCTGTTCGTGCTGTGGATGGTGTGGACCCATGTGGCGCCAGTGGAAATCGCCCAACAGGCGGGCCCACTGTTGGCCGCCAGCGGCCTGTTCGCCCTCGTGGCCGGCGGCTGGGCGGCGTATCGCACCCCCTGGATCAAGACCCTGGTGGCCTACTCCACCGTGGCGCAGTTGGGCTATGCCAGCCTTGCCCTGGGGCTGCTGCTGCACTGGCAGCGCCTGGAGTTGCAGGCGGCCCTGTGGTTGTTCGTCGCCGCCCATGCCCTGGCCAAGGTGTCGATGTTCCTTGCCGCCGGGGAAATGCAGTCCACCCTCGGCAGCCGCCGGGTTAATGCCCTGCGGGGCGCCACCCAGACCATGCCGGTGGCGATGTTTGCCTTCGCGGTGGCTGGCGGCAGCCTGATCGGCCTGCCCCCCAGCGGCGGCTTTCTCGCCAAGTGGGTGCTCCTGCAACCCCTGTTCCTGGAACCGGCCCACTGGCCCTGGGCCCTGGGCGTGCTGCTTGGCACCCTGGCGAGCGCCGCCTATGTGTTCAGGGTGGTGGCCATGGCCTTCGACCGCGCCCGTCCCACGCCGCCCGACTATCACCCGGATCGCTTCGCCCAATGGCTCGCCATGGTGCCTGCCCTGGTGGTGTGGGGCATGGCCCTGGTCAGCGAGCCCCTGGTACTGTGGCTCGACGGAGCGACACCGTGATGACAGCGGATACGCTGTTGACCTGGACCGCCGCCCTGCCCCTGGCCATCGTCCTCAGCTCCCTGGTGCCGGGCCTGCTGATCTTTACCCTGAGGGAAGATCAGCACGGGCTGCGCACCTTGCTGAACCTGTTGGGGGTGGCGGTGAAACTCGCCCTGGTGGGCGTCATGGTGCTGGGGGTCAATCGCGGTCTGGAATTTCGCTTCGCCCTGCCCTTCGTGCCCGATGGCGCCCTGGTGCTCCAGGGAGACGCCCTGTCCCTGCAATTCGTGGTGCTGTCCTCGGTGCTGTGGCTGGCCACCACGGTGTACGCCATCGGCTACCTGGAAGGTTCCCCCCTGCGTTCGCGGTTCTTCGGCTATTTCAGCCTGTGCGTGAGCGCCACGGTGGGCCTGGCCCTGGCGGGCAACCTGGTCACTTTCCTGCTCTTTTATGAACTGCTGACCCTCGCCACCTTCCCCCTGGTGGTCCATCGCGGCACCCCGGACGCCCTGCGGGGCGGGCGCATCTACCTGGCCTATACCCTGGGGGGCGGCGCCCTGCTGCTGATGGGGGTGGCCCTGCTGCACAGCCTGGGGGGCAGCCCGGCCTTTGTCCCCGGCGGCTATCTGCACAGCCTGGCTCCGCAACTCCACGCGGGCCTGATCCTCGCCTTCGTGTTGATGGTAGCGGGGTTGGGGGTCAAGGCGGCCCTGGTGCCGCTGCACAGTTGGCTGCCCCAGGCCATGGTGGCGCCGGCGCCGGTCAGCGCCCTGCTGCACGCCGTGGCGGTGGTCAAGGCGGGGGCCTTTGGCCTGGTGAGGGTGGTCTACGATGTGTACGGGGTGGATCTGATGACCGAGCTGGATCTCGCCAGACCCCTGCTGTGGCTCGCGGTGCTCACCATCCTCTACGGCTCCCTGATGGCCCTGCGCCAGAGCGAGCTGAAGAAACGCCTGGCCTTTTCCACCGTCAGCCAGGTGTCCTACATTACCCTGGGGGTGGCCCTGCTGGGGCCCATCGCCCTGGCTGGCGCCTTGGCGCACCTGGTGCACCAGGGGCTGATGAAGGTCACCCTGTTCTACTGCGCGGGCAATTTTGCCGAAACCCTCGGAGTGCACCATATTCAGGAGATGAGCGGAATCGGCAGACGCATGCCCCTCACCATGGCGGCCTTTACCATCGGCGCCCTGGGCATGGTCGGCGCGCCGCCCATCGCTGGCTTTATCAGCAAGTGGTACCTGGGCCTCGGCGCCCTGGAATCGAGCCACGGCTGGGTGCTGGCGGTGCTGGTGGTGTCCGGCCTGCTCAACGCGGCGTATTTTCTCCCCCTGGTGTACCGCGGCTGGTTTGGCCATCCACCGCGCCGCTGGCCCGCCGAGCACCACGGGCGGGGGGAGCCCGGCTGGGGAGGAGAAACCCACTGGATGCTGCTGTCGCCCGTGCTGTTCACCGCCGCCCTCGCCATTGGCGCCGGGGTGCTGGCGGGCACTCCCCTTAGCCCCCTGGCCTGGGGGCAACTGATCGTCAACCGGGAGTTCGTGCCGTGACCACCTTGTGGCTATGGGCCGGCCTGGCCCCACTGCTGGCCATCCCGTTCCTGCTGCGCTGGCCGGCGGCCACACCCCGCTGGTTGTGGCTCGCCTGCGTACCCGCCATGGTGGCCGCTGTCTGGCTGCCGCCGGTCGCGGCTCTCCCCAACCTGTGGCCCGGTGCCCAGTGGGGGGTGACGGATCTGACGGGGCGCGCCCTCCTGACCCTGACAGCCCTGCTGTGGGCGCTCGCCGCCCTGTTCGCCGCCGGCAGCCAGCGCGACGACCCCAACCGCACCCGATTCTGGATCTTCTGGCTGCTGGCCCTGTGCGGCAACCTGGTGTTGGTGATGGCCGGGGATGGGGTCAGCTTCTTTGTCGGCTTCACGGTGATGAGCCTGTCCGCCTATGGCCTGGTGGTTCACAAACCGGGGCCGGAGCCGCGCCGGGCGGGACGCATCTATCTGCAATTGGCGGTACTCGGGGAAATGTTCCTGTACGCCGCGCTGATTCTCCGTTTCCAGGAGGCGGGGGGAAGCCAGTTCGCCCTCTGGCAAGTCACCCCGGTGGGGGATGTCACCGCCCTGCTGCTGATGCTGGGACTGGGGCTCAAGGCCGGCTTCTTTCCCCTCCATGTATGGCTGCCCCTGGCCCATCCGGTGGCGCCGGCCGCCGCCAGCGCCGTGTTGTCCGGGGCCATGATCAAGGCGGGCATTCTCGGCCTGTGGCGCTTTGCCCCGGAACAGGGTCTGCCCCTCGACAATGCCGCCACCGTGCTGCTCGCCCTGGGGCTGTTTGGCGCCTTTTACGGCGTCGTCCTCGGGCTACTGCAAACCCGGGTCAAGACCCTGCTGGCCTACTCCTCGGTGAGTCAGATGGGCTATCTGCTGGCGATCCTGGCCCTGGCCTGGCAGCAGCCGGAACTGCGCCCCTGGTGGGGCGCCATGCTGGCGCTCTACGCCGTCCACCACGGCTTTGCCAAGGGTGCTCTTTTCATGGCAGCCGGCATCGGCAGCGGCCACCGCTTACCCACCTGGCTGCTCACCCT
>JBJHDJ010000054.1:0-10681 GCA_050486485.1 Porticoccaceae bacterium | reverse complement strand
TCTGGGCGGCACGGTCGAGGGCGCCGGTGGTTCCTCGTCGATGGCGGACCGGGTCGTGGAGGAGATTACGGCGGCGGGAGGCCGGGCGGTGGCCAGCTACGACAGCGTGGCCACCTGGGAGGGCGCGCAGCGCATAGCGCAAACCGCCATGGACGCCTTCGGGCGGGTGGACGCCCTCATCAACAATGCCGGCAACATGCGCTACAAGCCCTTCGACGAATGGACGGCCGAGGATTTTGCGTCGCTGCTGTCGGTGCATCTGACCGGCACCTTCAATGTGACCCGTGCCGTGTGGCCCCACATGAAAGCCCAAGGCTACGGCCGCATCGTTTCCACATCCTCCAGCGCCGGCATGTACGGCGACGAATGCTACGCCGGCTATGGCGCCGCCAAGGCGGGCGTCAGCGGCTTGATGAATGTGCTCGCCCACGAGGGCAGGGAGCACGGCATTCTCTGCAATGTCTTGATGCCCAATGCCTCTACCCGGATGACCGACAGGGTGTCGGAACAGATGGGCCGGGACGGCTCGGCACAGGGTTCGGCGCTGATGGCGGCCGTCAAGAACTCCATGGAGCCGGCCTTCACCACCGGCCTGGCGGTGTACCTGGCCAGCGATGCCTGCACCACCACCCGGGGGCTTTATTCTTCCTGCGCCGGGCGCATCGCCCGGGTGTTCATCGGCGTCGGCGAGGGCTGGCACGGCCCCCAGGACAACCCCAGCAGTGCCGAGGATATCGCCGCCCATTTTGCCGAGATCACCGACCTGAAGGCGGGCGCCCATGTGCCTGAAAGCCCGTCAGACGAGTTCAGGGTGGTGCTGACCAGGCCGCCATCGGCCACCTGAGAGCCAAGACCGGGTTAAGCCATTTCGGACTTCGTCGCCCGGTCGGCATCCGATTGGTCTTGATATTTCACTTGCTCATCTATCGCGAGCAAGGCACGCTCCTGCAGAGCAGCCGTGTAACCAGCTTTTGCACAACATGCCCTGGGCGCTGTGTTTCGATGGCGGCGTTACCCATGGAATCATGCACCGAGCCCTCTTGGCGTCAGACGTCCAGCGTCAGACGTCAGACCGAATTCACCTTCGAATCAGGTCTTGCCCCGACCAGTTGCTCGGCGGTTTGTCAGCGCTCCGCGATGCCATTACCATTGAGGGCAATCCGAGGGGAGACACCTGGCCAGTTATCCATGATGAGAAGAACCGCCGTTGGAATCTGGGGCATCGTGGCTCTGTCAATGCTGTTGGCGGCCTGCTCCAGCGCGCCGACAGGCCGTGCGCCGCCGACGACCGGCGAGCAGTACGCGGTGCGCCTGGCCCTCTATGACCAATATGGGGAGTGGCGAGGGGTTCCCTATCGACTCGGGGGGCTGTCCAAGGGCGGCGTGGACTGCTCAGGCCTGGTGCACCTCACTTTCCGCGACCGCTTCGGCATCCAGTTGCCCCGCACCACCGCCGATCTGGCCAGGGAAGGGATGGATGTCAGGCCCCGCGACCGCCAGAGCGGCGACCTGGTGTTCTTCAGGATCAACCGCCGCCTCAACCATGTGGGCATCTACATGGAGAACGGCCGCTTCCTCCATGCCTCCACCAGCAGCGGCGTAATGATTTCCAGCCTCGCCGATCCCTACTGGCAACAGCGCTACTGGAAGACGGTGCGTCCGCGTCAGTCCCTGCTGGCGGCCCGCTGAAGCCTCAAAACCCGAAGCGTTCCCCCGCCCCCAACAGCGTCACGATGCCCAGCGCCGCGAACAGCGCCGCGGCGATACCGTGCACCAGGCGCACCGGCATGCGGTCGGCGACGCGGTCGCCCAGGAGCACCGCCGGCACATTGGCGATCATCATCCCCAGGGTGGTGCCCGCCACCACCGCCACGAAGGCCTGATACTGGGCCGCGAGGGCGACGGTGGCCACCTGGGTCTTGTCGCCCATTTCGGCAAGAAAAAAGGCAATCAGGGTGGTGCCGAACACCCCGTAATGAGTTGCCGGCGTGGCATCGTCCTCCAATTTGTCGGGAATCAGCGTCCACACCGCCATGGCCAGAAAGGACAGGCCCAGCACCCAGCGCAGGGTTTGCGGGGATAGCAGGACGGTGAGCCAGGCGCCGAGGGCGCCGGCAAAGGCGTGGTTGGCGACCGTGGCCACCAGGATGGCGAGGATGATGGGTACGGGTTTTCGAAACCGGGCCGCCAGCACGAAGGCCAGCAGTTGGGTCTTGTCGCCGATTTCCGCCAGGGCCACGATACCCGTGGACATCAGGAATGCGTTCATGGAGTTTCCGCTGCAATGGCGGGCCGGAGTCCTGGAAGGTGGGGGTGAGCAGCCGCGCCGGGGCCGCCATGGTAGCCGAGTCCGTGAGGGAGTGTCGATTGCAACACCCTGGCGCCCAGTGCCCAACCCCCCCACCGGAAGCAGGGGCCAGGCCCCTGTCATCGTGGCGGCCCCCCGATGTTGGACGCAACACTCGTTGAGGCCTATGGTTTGAGAGAGGCTCGCGCGGAAAAAACCGGGCGTGGCCGCGAACCACATCGATCGGGAGGTCCTGTCATGACCCGGGATGCGAGAGACACCTTCAACCAGCCGCCACCCCTGGAAGACTTCAATCGATTCGCGGGCAACCGTCCCCTGCGGGATGCCCTGGAGCGCATGGGTGCCAGTTGGGCCCACGGTGAACTCTGGCAAGCCGGGGAGGAACTTGGCGGCGCCCAGTGGATCGCCCGGGGGGAACTGGCCAACCGCCATCCACCGCGCCTGCATATCTACGACCGCGCCGGACAGCGCCGGGACGAATTCGAGTTTCATCCCGCCTGGCACCAATGTTTGGAGTGGATCAAGGTCCACGGTCTCGCCGGCGCCTCCTGGGGGGATGCCAGGCCGGGTGCCCAGGTGCGCCGGTCGGCCCTGTTCCAATTGTTCGCCGAGGTGGAGTGCGGCAGTCTCTGCCCGGCCACCATGACCCATGGCGCCATCCCGGTACTGGCCCGCGGCGGCGATGGGTATTTTCAGCCCTGGCTGGACTTGCTGGCGCGCCCGGTATACGACCCGAGCTTTGTCCCGGCGTTGGGCAAGGAAGGTTTGCTGATGGGCATGGGGCTGACGGAGAAGCAGGGTGGCTCCGATGTGAGAGCCAATCGCACAAAGGCCGAGGATGCCGGAGACGGTTGGCACAGGCTCCATGGGCACAAGTGGTTCCTGTCCGCGGTCATGTGCGACGCCTTTCTCGTCACGGCACGGGAAGGGGATGACATCTCCTGTTTCTTCCTGCCCAGGTTTACCCCCGACGGCGAGCGCAACGGGCTGCGAATCCTCAGGGAAAAGGACAAGCTGGGAGATCGCTCCAACGCCAGCGCCGAGGTGGAGTTCCACGGCGCCCTGGCGCGCCGCGTCGGCGAGCGGGGGCGGGGCATGGCCACGGTATTGGAAATGGCCAACCACACCCGCTTGGACTGCGCCAACGGCTCCGTGGGCATCATGCGCGCCGCCCTGGCGGAGGCCTTGCACTGGGCCCGCCATCGGGTCGCCTTTGGCAAACGGTTGATCGATCAGCCGCTGATGGCCGCGGTGCTCGCCGATCTCGCCCTGGAGCTGGAAGGTCACATACCCCTGTGTCTGTGGGTGGCCAGGGCCATCGAGAGACGGGAAGAGGACGAACAGGCCGCCCTGCTGGCCCGTCTATTGATTCCGGTGACGAAGTACTGGGTCTGCAAGCGGGCGCCCGCCTTTATCGCCGAGGCCATGGAGGTGATTGGGGGCAATGGCTTCGTGGAGGACAGTCCACTGCCAAGGCTGTTTCGCCAGTCGCCGCTTAATTCCATCTGGGAGGGGGCGGGCAATGTGATGTGCCTGGATGTGTTGCGGGTGCTGACCAGGGAGCGGCATGCGGGTGATGCGCTTTTGCACTGGTTGGAAAAAGTCGTTGGACAGGTGCCGCTTTACGACAGGGCCCTGGAGTGTCTAAAGGACAGCCTGACCGAGCCTGACCACAACGCTGCGGAGGCGCGAGAAATGACAGGGGAGATTGCCAGGCTTGCCCAGGCCCGGTTGCTGATTGAGGACAATGGGTTGTCGTCCGTGGCAGAGGCGTTTTGTGCAATACACTTGCGGCAAGCCGGGATCAGGGTCTTTGGCAGTCGATCTCACAGCTTGGAGCCTCGGCAGCTGTTGAATCGGGCAGTACCCTTCGATCCTCGAGAATATACATATTCATTCGGTGACAGAACTCACAATCGTCGACCTTGGTAACAGTCAGGGTTGAATTTTTCCCGGTAGCGTTAACCCTCTGGAAGATGCCAATTGGTAATCAAGAAAAAATGGTGACACTCCAAGATTTGCTTTCACATACATGAAACTTATGAAAAGAAGTGATTGCCAGTTTGACAGTGATCAATTGGTTGTCCTTAATCCGTAATAGTCAAACAAACATTGGTGCAAGGCAATCAGAAGAATTATTGCATCGTGCACGGCATGTCGTGACTCTCAGACAAGAATTATATAGTGAGCCATGAAGTCGATTGGTACCAGGGTTCATGCGCTTCTGCTCGTGCATAAAGTGAACTATAGGTAAAAGTTGCTGACAACGATCATGGATGGGAAAAGCAATCCAAGGTGATATACCTGCAAGCAGGAATCAGCGGGATATGATTCCAAGTTTCGAACATTGATGATGACTTTCCGATAAAAATGATAGATCTGGAGGTTGATGGTTATGAAAAAGAAGTATATTGCAATCTCATTATCCCGAGTTCTGATTACACTAGGTGTTATCGCAACTGTGCCTTGGTATTCGGCCGTTGCACAGGAATCAAGCCGATCCCATAGCGCAACTACCATAGAGGAAATCATTGTCACTGCCCGGCGACGGGCAGAGAGTCTGCAGGATGTTCCGATTGTGGTGAATACCATCACCTCAGAACAACTAGATGAGTTGCAGATCCGCCAATTTGTCGATATTCAGACCATAGTACCCGGACTGAACCTGACGCCCGACAATGTCTCCCCCAACATGTCTTTTCGCGGTGTAAGATTCGATACTGCCGCCAGTGGCACCAACCCAACCGTGGAGTTTTATCTCAACGATGCCCCAATCCAGCCAGTGGGGGTAATGCACGCGATGTACGATGTAGGCCAAATCGAGGTTCTCCGCGGACCTCAGGGTACGTTGCGTGGCAGGGCCTCACCTTCGGGATCGATCACCCTCACGACCAAGCGACCCGATCTAGAAAGTTTTGGTGTCTTTGTCAATGGATCAGCCACTGATATTGGAGGCAGGAACATCAGCGGCGCTGTCAATATCCCAGTCGTTGAAAATATCCTTGGCATCCGCATTTCTGGCTTGTACGACGAAAACGAGCGCACCCGGGTGAAGAGCGTCAATGACGACAGATCTCCCTTCAATGAAACTCGAGGCGCAAGGGCTTCTCTGCTGTTGAGCCCAGTGGAGTCTCTGAGTCTGTCGGTGGTCCATGAAAAACTCAAATCAAAGGGAAGGTTCTATCCCCAGGTGGAGTCTGCCAATATCGCCGATGCTTCCCTGCCACCCGGCTTCGTGCACATCAAGCCAGGAGATAGGAGAGCGGTGATCAATCACGGGATAGATGACGATCGCGAGTTCGATCTTACCAATGTGCAATTGGAGTGGCAGGTGGCAGGACAGCGTATCAATTATACGGGCGCCAGACATGTCGCCGATGGCTTCAGCGACCGAGCTTTCGATGCCGGAGATTATTTCGGCCCCGAGTTCCCCAGCAGATTCAAGATTCCCGGCCAGGTTACAACCGTTGATATCAAGCAACAATCTCATGAAATCCGCCTCTCTTCGGATGAGCGAATTCTCGACAGGTTTGGCTATGTGGTGGGCGCATTCAGAAACAAGACAAAGACAGATCCATCCATTGTCAGGCCGACCCTGGTGGTGTTGGGGCCAGTTGCCCCCACTACCAACACCACGGTGGTGTTGACGAATATCGATCGTGTCGGTGAGAGCTTGGAAACCTCATTCTTTGGCAATGTCACATGGCACTTGACGCCAGCCACGGAGTTGTCCGCCGGTGTCCGGCGGATCGACTACGAGCAGGAAGCCGGGCTGATTGTCAATGGTGTCAGAAACCCACTGGCGGACGAGGATTCGGATTTCACACACACCATCTACATGGCTTCATTAACCCACAGGTTGAGCGACAATCTGATGGTCTACGGGACTACTGGCACATCGTGGAGACCTGGACTCGATGTCGTGGGTGATTTCAGTCTGTCAAAGACTGACTTGCAAAGTAGTTTCCAATTACTGCCACCAGAAAAGTCCACTGGCTATGAGATTGGTTTTAAATCGGACTGGCTCGATAACAGGTTGCGAGTCAATGCTGCAATCTTTTATCAGGATTTCAAAAACTATCCCTACCGTGGAGCAGAACCTGTGTTCTATGTGGAGGTAGCGAACAATCCGGCTCCTCCACCGGCAACCATCGAGCGCGTTAGTGCTTTCAATTTTGTAGGGCCTGTCCCCGTGGAGGTCAGGGGGCTTGAAATCGATTTTTCCTACAGACCGACTGCAAGGTGGAGCTTGGCTGGTGTATTTGCCTACGCCGAAGGCAAGATCCAGAATGGACTGATTCCGTGCAATGATTATTTCCCAGCGGATGGCGCTCCCGACAGCCCGGCGCAGCGGCCTTCGGTGGCGCAGATACGGCAGGCGACAGGGGGAGACAACCTGTCCGCCTGCCGGGCTAGTTATCTGTCTCACGATACCCCGAAGTGGTCGTCCACATTTCAGACAGAATACATCGCCTTGGAGGGTGCTGGTTTCGACATCTATGTGCGGGGTCTTTTAAGTACCTACGGCTCTTCCAAGGGTGATCCTGTCAACAACCTTGACGGCTTTTCCAGCTACTCGATTCTTAATCTCTACACAGGAATCAGGGATCAATCGGGTGCCTGGGAAGTCTCTGCCTATGCCAAGAATGTGCTCGACACGGAAAAGGTTTTGACACGAAATTCCCGTCCCTACGATGTATCGTTTAATGTCGTTGGTGTCGGAGCCATGTCTCCCGTATCCAACTATCGCGGTATTAGCCTGACTCCGCCCAGGGAATTGGGCATCAATTTCCGCTACAACATCGCCTGGTGAGCTTTTGAGCTAACGGATGACCTTGAGTGTGTGTCTTGCATAACCCTTGGGATCCATTTGCAATGATCAGTAATCTGTGGAGTTGATGAACATGAAGACAACAACTGAAAGCGATAGCCCCACTGACCACTCTGCTGCACTCCGATCGCCACCTGGCATCAGCCGGCGAGCCTTCTTGGTGGGCGCCGTGAGTGCCGGAGCGGGTTATGGCACCCTCGGGGCTGGAAGGGTCTTTGCAGCCACATCCCCGGTCAGCGATGAAGAGTTGGCCTGGACGCCAGGGTGGCGCCTTCGAGAAATGTTCATCGCCAAACAGTTGTCTCCCCTGGAGTACGCGGAATTTCTGCTTCGGCGAGTGGAGCGTCACAGCGACCTGGGGGCTTTCATCTCCGTGTTTCCGGAAACCTATCTGAGCGAAGCGGCGCGGGCCACCGAACTCATCATGAAAGGTGCGGATCTTCCACTTCTGCACGGCCTGCCGGTGAGTATCAAGGATACGGTGGTGACCAAGGGGCAACGCACCACCTTCGGGTCATTGCTGTTCGAGGATTATGTGCCAGACATTGACTCGGTGCCAGCGGAACGTGTCAAACAGCTTGGTGGAATCATATTCGCCAAGAACAACACTCCCGAGTTCGGGATGAATCGTCGTACCGTCAATCTGGTGTCGCGAGAAGCTGTCAACCCGTGGAACCGAGACAGATCCTCGGGCGGCTCAAGTGGTGGTGCGGGAGTGGCGTCGGCGGCAGGATTGGGTCCCTTGGCCATTGGTACCGATGGCGGCGGTTCGATCCGTATTCCATCAGCGTTCAATGGCGTTTTTGGTCTACACCCGAGTCGTGGTCGGGTACCCAGCGGCGCTGGACGGCCCGGGGCTGGCAGTGGAGGAACCTCCGGTATTGGCCCCATGACCCGGGATGTCAGGGATGCGGCCTACCTCATGCAGGCCATTGCCTGTGTCGACAAGCGCGATCCTTTCACCATGACCGTGGAACCCCCGGATTACCTTGCGGAATTGGATTCCGGTGTACGGGGTTTGCGCATGGCATGGTCCCCGGATCTTGGCAGGGTTGTTGCGGACGAGGACGAGGTTGTTGAAATTTGTCACGAGGTCGCGCGTAGCTTCGAGGCTATGGGAGCCATTTACAGTGAACCTGATATCCGTCTTGAGAACCCTCACGATGAGCTTGAACCTGATCGCGAATACTCCCGGGAGAAGATGGCTGCCTTTTATAGGTCTGTCGAACCCGGGACTCAGAATGTCATGGAATGGGCTGCCACTCTGTCACCTCAAGATTATGCCAAATTGTCGATTTACTTTCGCAACCGTAATGTCAGTCCCAACGAAGTTGAATACGCCTTGACCATTCCGCCCCATGTCAGGCACAAGGAACGGACCCGGATGTCTGACTTGTTCAGTCAAATTGACCTGTTGATGACACCGACGATAGGCCGCACTGCATTTCCTTTTACTGAGTTGATGTCTCCCTGGCCGTATACAGCCTATACATTTATCGTAAATGTTTCCGGGTATTGTGCGGCTTCGGTGCCTGCTGGTTTTTACAATGGCCTTCCCGTTGGATTGCAGATCATTGGGCGTCCCAACGAGGAACACCTGCTGCTGAGGGCGGCCAGGGCTTTGGAGCGAGAGCGACCCTGGGCGCAATTTCGGCCAGAATTGGTGTGACAGTTTGTGTTGACCTCTGACAGAGGCAGCGCGGCGGTTTCTGTATATCGGAAGATGTTAGTAGAGATGGCTGTCCCTGTGGCACGGGATTGACAAGAGGAGAAGGCGATGAGGGCTACGAGCACTTTCGTAACCGGTAACTGGCTGTTCGCGGCCATGTTGGTCATGGCAGCTGGGGCCCATGGGTCCAGCGGCTTGTTGACCGATAATTGCAATGTTCAGGCAATCCAGGGCTTTGTACCCAAGGAAACCACGGTGTCGTTCGCGGCTCCGGTGGTGGGCGGCGAGTGCCGGGTCTACGGGCATGTCACCACCAATGACCCGACACCCAATAGGGTTCACTTCGTGTTGAGCCTGCCGCAGAATTTCAACGGCCGATTTCTGTTCCTGGGTGTGGGCGGTGCCGCTGGCGTATTGCCACAGATTCCCATGGATCTGTCCCGTCAAGGGTATGCCCTGGCGGGGACCGATGCTGGCACTGGCGCCAGGACCGGGTCGGATTTCTCCTTCATGAGTGACCCCGCCAAGCACACGGATTTCCTGTGGCGGGGCGTTCAGGTCACCGCGACGGCGACTCAGAGTATCACCCGATCCTACTATCAGAGGGAGCAGGTCTACCGCTATATCAGCGGTTGCTCAGGTGGAGGTCAGATGGGTTTGGGGAACTCCAGGCGTTTCGGCGACGAGAATTTTGACGGCTTTGTGGTTGGGGCGACACCCTGGCAGGCGACTCTGTACATGCCCAATATTTATCGCATCGCCAGTCATCTGCAGAACAATCCGGCTGGCTGGATACCTCCAGAGCTCATCGCTAGCGCCAATGAGGCGATCATCGCTGCCTATGATGACAGTGACGGTGCCGTCGACGGCATTATCTGGGATGAAAGGAATATTACCGAATTCGATGTGTCAATTCTCGAAGCCCTGGGTTTTTCCCCGGAACAGATTGAAACCTTCGAGCTGATCAGAAAACCGTCCGAATACCCTGCGCCAGGGCTGAGGGGGGACGGTGTGCACCCCGGCTTTCCCGTGACCTCGTTGCCGGCTTGGTCTGGCTTTTTGCTCGGCATGACTCCGCCCCCGTGGCCAGGGAGCGATGATGTATCCCCCGCGGAATTGACTGGCAAGGCGCCGTTTATTCACATTATGGCGGACACGCGCACCCGGGCGACCTATGGCAGTCTAGACTATTGGCTGATCGAGGATCCGAAACGCTTGGTGGAGGTGGCAACCCGAGGCGGGGTTGATGTTCCCTTCGACGACCCCATGGATTTCAGCGCCCTGCACGACAGTGACGCCAAAATGATCATCTGGCACGGCGCCAATGACGAGGCCATGAGCTATCTGGAATCGGTGGCTGGTACGGAAGCCATCTGGGAGCGGTTTCCGGGTTCCAGGGATTGGCTGGCTTACTACTCGATTCCCGGCTTGTTGCACTGCCGGGGAGGTTCTGGTCCTACCGATAGCGCCTTGGTCTCAGCCTTGGTGGAGCAGATCGCCCAGTGGGTAGAAAAGGGTGAATCACCCAGTGAACTGGTGGTGGGCCGTTACAGTCAAGAACAAGGTTTGGAAAGAGAGTTTCTGCTTTGTCCCGAGCCACTTCGCGCTCACCTCCGTGCCCCGGGGCTGGACTACCGTGAGTCGGATAGCTGGCAATGCCTGGATCCCGCTGATCGCCTTTAGCTCATCCGTGCATGGCACCCGGCAGATGTGGCGGCCGGGTGCCAGGTGAACTGGTGGCGGCCCCCGCTCAAAACTGCTGGCTGATGCCCCCGGTATTGCTCTCGTTCGCGGAGATCTCCTCCAACTCCAGCAGGGTGCCCTCGAGCATGTTCTTGCCCTGCTTGGAGTGGAACTTGATGTACTGCATCAC
>JBJHDJ010000053.1:0-10700 GCA_050486485.1 Porticoccaceae bacterium | reverse complement strand
GATGTATTCCTCGGCAACGGCGCCAGCGAACTGATCGTCATGGCCATGCAGGCCCTGCTCAACGAGGGGGACGAGATTCTTATCCCGGCACCGGACTACCCCCTGTGGACCGCCGCGGTGACCCTTGCCGGCGGCACCCCCATCCACTACCTGTGCGACGAGGCCAACGACTGGCAGCCGGACATGGCCGACATGGCCGCCAAGATCAGCGACCGCACCCGCGGCATCGTGGTGATCAACCCCAACAACCCCACCGGCGCGGTGTACAGCGAAGCGGTTCTCCAGCAGATCGTCGACCTGGCCCGGGAGCGGGATCTGGTGATCTTCGCCGATGAAATCTACGACCGCATCGTCTACGACGACGCCGAGCACATTCCCCTGGCGCGCATCGCCACCGATGTGCTGTGCATCACCTTCAACGGCCTGTCGAAGGCCTACCGCCTGGCGGGCTTCCGCTCCGGCTGGCTGGTGGTGAGCGGCGCCAAGCACCGCGCCCGCGGCTATATCCAGGGCATCGAAATGCTGTGCTCCATGCGCCTGTGCGCCAATGTGCCGGCCATGTACGCCATCCAGACCGCCCTTGGCGGCTACCAGAGCATCGAGGATCTGATCCGCCCCGGCGGCCGGCTCTACGAGCAGCGGGAGAAGGCCCACCAACTGATCACCGCCATCCCCGGGGTGAGCTGTTTCAAGCCCAAGGGCGCCCTGTACATGTTTCCCCGCCTCGACCCTGAGGTGTACCAGATCGCGGATGACGAACAGCTTATCCTGGATCTGCTGCTGCAGGAGAAGATGCTGCTGGTACAGGGTTCGGCGTTCAACTATCCGGACAACTATCACTTCCGCATCGTCTTCCTGCCCCGGGAGGACGACCTGGGGGACGCGGTGAAACGGCTCGATCACTTTCTCGGGCGGGTGCGCGGCGGGGTTTGACAGATCCCGTCAATCAACCCGCGGCGGCCACTGGGTAGAGAATGCGATCCCGGTAGCCAGTGATCACCTGGATAAAGCCGCTCAGCCCCTTGTCCAGCTCCGGGTCGTTGGTGTCCAGCAACAGGGGGCGGCCCTCCAGGGCGGTGATCTTGGTCTTGGTGGCCACCACCAGCAGGCCGTCCCGCCCCACCTGGCGCAACACCCGCGGTGAGAACTGCTGGTTGCCGCGGCCCAGCAGGATCCCCTGGCCGCCGATGGGGGTCAGCACGATGACGGCTTGCGGACAGTCCGACAGCAGGCCCAGGATGGCGCCCTCGTCGAGATCCTCGCCCAACAGTTCACCGTCGCGCACCGCGTCCACCCCCAGCAGGGTGCCGGCGATGCCCAGGTGCTCCTTGATGGCGAAGGTGGTGGAGCCCGGACCCAGGAGATAGAGCACGCCAGGGATCATCAGCTCGGAGATGTCGGCGGCGATATCCTCCAGCACCAGGGCCTCCACCTCGCGGCCGCTGTCCTTGACCCGCTGCACGAAGCCCCCCGCTTCCGGCACCGCCATGTCCCCGTAGGAGCGCACCCGGATTTCCCCGCGGGCCAGGGCCGCCTCGTCCATGTCCCGCACCGGTTGTTCCCGCACATCCACCAACTTGCCGTCCAACAGCAGCAAAAGCACCGCGGCGGCGGCCTCGGGGGAAACGGCGAACACACCGGAGTGCATCTTCACCCCGGCGGGGATACCCAGCACCACCTGGCCCGGGGCAACCACCCCGCTGATATCCCGGGCGGTGCCGTCGCCGCCGGCAAACAGCACCAGATCCACCCCCTCCCGCTGAAAGGCCGCAACCGCCGCCACGGTATCGTCCGGGCCGGTGAGATCGGGATCCCCCAGGGTGCCCAGTACCCGATAATCGAAGCCCAGCGCCGCCAGCAGGTCTTCCCCCATGGGTCCAGGGGCGGTGACGAAGGACAGTTGATGGCGGCGCTCCACCAGGGGCCGCAGGGCGCGGGCGGCGCGCTCGGCGCCGCGGGTGCCCCGGGTCTCGGGCGGCAGACGGTCACTGCCCTTGCAGGCCAGGGGACCGCCGAGACCGGCGCGGGGATTGATGACAAAGCCGATCCTCAGCACGGCGACCCGCCATCGCCAAACCCCGCCGCCAGTAAACGGCGGCGCAGTTGGGCATCGAGCCCGCCCGGCAGGACAAAATGGCTGAACTCGCGGCGCCAGGGATAGTGTTTGCGAAGTCGGTCGAAGGCGGCGCCGACGGCGTCGGGCGAGAGCCCGGCCACGGCGGCCCCGAGGCTGGCGGTGTCACGGCGCGGATCGTAGGCCGCCAGTACCGCATCGCAAAAGCCAGGGTTGGCGTCATGAGCCAAGGGGCAACGCACATTCTCCCCCGCCGGCAACAGGGGATGCAGGGCATCGAGGTCGAGGGGAGCGCCTTCACCGCTCCAGCGGCGCAGGGCGTCGTACACCATCAGGGAACCACGCACCCTGCCCTCCAGGCTGTAACCGGCGATATGGGGGGTGCCGATGGCCACATGCTCCAAGAGCGCGGTATTGATGGCGGGCTCCCCCTCCCAGACATCGAGAATCGCCCTCACCCGGCCCGATGCCAGGGCCGCCAGCAGGGCGCGGTTGTCCACCACCTCGCCGCGTCCGGCGTTGACAACCAGGGCGCCGGGCCTGAGGCGCGCCAGCACGGCTTCATCCACCAGGTGCCAGGTGGGATGCGGACCATCCCTGGTCAACGGCGTGTGCAGACACAGAATATCGGCGTCCAGCGCCTCACCGAAGGATACCAGGGGCAGGCCGCTGGCATCCTCGACAAAAGGGTCGACGCAGAGACACGCCACCCCCAGGGCCGCCAGGCGCCGGTAGAGTCCACCACCCACATTGCCGCAGCCAACGATGGTCACGGACTTGGCCAGCCAGTGTGGGTCCGCGGCGCTGAGGGCGGCGATGACATAGTCCGCCACCGCGGCGGCGTTGCACCCCGGGGCGCTGCCCCAGGCAATGCCCCGGGATGCCAGCCAGGGCAGATCCAGGTGGTCGGTGCCAATGGTGGCGGTGCCCACGAAACCCACCCGGCTGTGGGCCAGCAAGCGGCTGTCCACTCGGGTCACGGAGCGCACCAGTAACACATCCGCATCGGCGACCTGGTCCGGGGTCATCCCGCGCCCGGGGACGGTGACCACTTCGCCGAAGGCGCCGAACAGCTCCCGCGCCAGGGCGATATTCTCATCGGCGACAATTTTCACGGGACCAATCCCCGGTAGCGATCCGGGTCGAACACGACTTCCACGCCATAGTGGTCCGCCAGGGCCGCGGCAAACAGCCTTCCCCTGGGGGGCATGCCACCGGTCACACACCAGTCACGGGCCTGGTTTTCCAGGGCGCGCAGGAATTCCGGCGATGGCCCGCGGCTCTCCGGGTCGTCGCTGGCGAGGTTATCGGCACTGGGGCGGAAGTCCCGCCCAGTGGCGACGGTGAACAGCCACTCCAGGGCCTGGGGCCTGACTTCAACCTGTTCGAAGGCCCGCTGCTGGTGGCGGTCGCGGCCATCGGGCCGGTACCAGTAGCCGAAGTCCACCCGCCGGCGGCGCGCTTCACCAGCAATGCACCAGTGGGCGGTTTCGTGCAGGGCGCTGGAGAAATAATCTTCACGGTAGACAATGCGATGACAGGGGTTGGCGAGATCGGCGGGCAGATACACCGGCTCGTCGCCGCCCCCCACCAGCAGGGTATTCCAGCCGTCGAAAAAGGTCCGTGCGAACAGCTGTTCTAGCTGGAGCGATTCGGGCTCCATCATCCCCAGCCACCCTCCTCGTCCAGGCAGGGGGTGGCGGCAAGGCGCGCCAGGTAGCCGGGGGACAGGAAATCGCGCCCCGCCAGCAGATGTTCCAGATACCAACGCAGGGGTTTGACCCGGTGGTCGATATGGGCGCGGTTGGCCACATAGGTCCAGGCCGGGCGTGTGGAGCCATCGGCCACCACGACCGGGAAGCACTCGCGGCTGTAGTAGTAGGGAGCCCCCTCGAAGGGGTCCATCAGCAGGATCTGGCGCTCGTCCGCCAGGTGGTAGAGGACCCCCTCCACCACCTCCCCCGGACACCAGGCGATATTGGCGCAGGCCCAACGGGGGTCGCGCCGGGAGCGCTTGTTGAAGCGCAACGCCATGTTGTCGAGGCGCCCGGGAAGCGCCTCCACCACGGCGAGTCCCCGCTCCGCGACGCGTCGCGGATTCATGTTGGATCCATAGGCGAAGTAGTAGTGCATCGACAGCGGCCACAAAAACCATGCAGGGGCCGTCATTATCGCCGCTCGCCGACGATGGCCACAACCTGACGGGGCGCGTCGCTGGAGATTTTGGTGACTTTTGTCGCCGGTGATAGGTAAAGTAAGCCCCTCCGCAAAACCCCAACACCAAAAATCAACAGCAATGGAGACCGCGCTTGAACCCAACGCTACCGACAGCCGCTGAAGAGTGGCGCAAACACTGGACACTGGTTATCGCCTCCATGGCCGGCATGTCCTTCGTCGCCATTGCCTCCGCGTCAATGGGTCTGTTTATCGAACCCTTGGAGCAGGAGTTCGGCTGGAGACGCGCCGAGATCACCATTGGCCTGACCATCTACGCCCTGGTGGCGGTGCCCTTCACGCCCTTTATCGGCGCCATGATCGACCGCTGGGGATCTCGGCGTCTGGCCATTCCCGGCATGTTCCTCACCGCCCTGGCGTTTTGCAGCCTGAGCCTGGTGACGGGTTCCCGGGCCCAATGGCTGGGGTTGTGGACCTTTTACGCCTTCGCGGCGCTGATCATCAGGAACACCATCTGGACCACGGCAATTTCCGGGGTGTTTCAATCAGCGCGGGGCCTGGCGCTGGCGATCACCCTCAGCGGCAGCGCCGTGGTGGGCGCCATCACACCGGTGATCGCACAGCCCATCATCGACAATGTCGGCTGGCGGGAAGCCTACCTGTGGATGGGCGCGGGCTGGGGACTGCTGATCCTGGTGCTGCTCTATTTTTTCTTTTACGACATTCGCGACACCCGCAGACGCCAGGCGGCCACCAGCAACGCACCGCAAGCCTCTGCCGCGGATCTGCCGGGACTGTCGTTTCAGCAGGCGCTGCGCTCATCCATATTGATCAGGCTGGGCCTCGCGACACTGATTTTCATACTGGCCGTCACCGCCATCAGCATCCACCTGGTGCCGATCCTCAGCGAGCGGGGCTTCGATCGCCAGACCGCCGCCATGATGGCGGCGGTGACGGGTCTCACCGCCATCGTCGGCAGGCTGATCACCGGCTGGATTCTCGACCGCTGGGCCAGCGGTTGGATTAATGCCCTCAATTTCGCGGCGCCCTCGGTGTCGTGCCTGCTGCTGTTGTTTACCGGCAACTCGGTGGCTTTCGTCATTCTCGCGGCGCTGATCATCGGCTGGGCCAGCGGCGCCTTCATGCAGATCGTCGCCTACCTCACCGGGCGTTACGCCGGCATCCGCAATTTCGGCAAGATCTTTGGCGTGATGTCCAGCATGGTGGCGTTGGGCCTGGGGGTGGGACCTGTACTGGCCGGTCTGATCTACGATGCGACTGGATCCTACACCCCACTGCTGGCGGGGGTGATTCCCGCCGTGCTGCTGTGTGGCCTGCTGGTATTCGCGCTGGGGCCATACCCGGACTGGCACGGCGCCCCGCGAACGGATACAGCAAAACCCTGATGTCGCGACACTCAGTCGAGATACTCAGTCGCGATACTCAGTCTTGCGCCGTCATGTTCGCCGGGTATACTCTGGCCAGCGTTCGCTTCCCGCCCGCTGGCCACCCCATCCACAACAATGACAGCATTGACATGAGTGAGCCATTCCGCCACGAACCCTGGGTACCGATTTCCTCGCGGGACCGGCGCCAGTGATCACCCGCCGCCATATCGCCAGCCTCTACGCCCTGTGCCTGGGTCTGTGGTTCCTGTTGTCGGGCAAGACCGATCCCCTGCTGCTGGGCCTGGGGGCCGCCTCGGCGGCGCTGGCGGTCTTCGTCGCGGTGCGCATGGAAATCATCGACCACGAGAGCCATCCGGTGGCCCTGTCCGGCCGGCTGGCCTGGTACTGGCTATGGCTGGCGGGTCAGACCATCAAGGCCAATACCCAGATGGCGCGCCTGATACTGTCCCCGACACTGGCCATCGACCCGGTGGTGGGGGATGTACACACCGGAAAACGCAGCGATATCGGTCGCGCCATCTTCGCCAATTCCATCACGCTCACCCCGGGCACCGTGTCCCTCAATGTCCACCAGGAGCATATCGAGGTGTACGCCATCACCCCCCAAAACCTGCGCACCCTGCAGGCGGGTGAAATGCTGCGGCGCATCCCCGACCCCGCGGACAGTCAGGAGGAAGGCCAGCAGTGACAGCGGTTCTGGCGGTGGCCGCCCTGGCCATCCTGATGGTGATCGGCCTCACCTTGCTGCGGGCCTTTCTCGGCCCCACCCTGCACGATCGCGTATTGGCGGTGAACATGGTAGGCACCAAGACGGTGCTGCTGATTTGCGTGATCGACTTTCTCGGCGGCGAGGGCAATTTCCTGGATGTCGCCCTGGTCTATGCCCTGATCAATTTCATCGGCGTGATCGCCATGCTCAAGTTCTTTCAGGATGGCCACTACGAGGCGCACCGAGATCCCGACGAGGAGCCCGGGCGGTGACGGCCTTGCACTGGCTGGGCATGGCCCTGCTGCTGGCGGGCAGCGCCGCCGGGCTGGTGGGGGCCCTGGGGCTGTTGCGACTGCCGGACTTCTTCTCCCGCACCCACGCCGCCGGCATTACCGACACCCTGTGCGCCGGCGCCCTGCTGGTGGGGTTGGCGCTGCTGGCGCCGTCCCTGCTGGTGGCGGGTAAATTGCTGATGGTGCTGTTCTTCCTGCTGTTCACCACCCCCACCGCCACCCATGCCCTGTCCCGCGCCGCCCTCAAGAGCGGACTCAAGCCGGTGCCCGGCTATCGCCGCCGGGATGTGGGGGACGGAGAGTCAGGGCCGTGATCGACCATCTGATTGTGATGGTGTTGCTGGCCTTCATGGCCTGCACGGCGGTGGCGGTCATTCGCTTGAAGAACCTCTTTACCGTGGTGATGCTGTCGGCCATCTACAGCCTGCTCACCGCCAGCGTATTCCTGATCATGGATGCCGGCGATGTGGCCTTTACCGAGGCCGCCGTGGGCGCCGGCATCACCACCGTGCTTCTGCTCTCCACCCTGGCCCTGACCGGCTTCAGCGAACGCCCCGCCACTCGCGGCAAGGCGCTGCCCCTGGTGCTGGTCACCCTCACTGGCCTGGCCCTGGTGTGGGGCACCTTCGACATGCCCCACTTCGGCGACCCGGAGGCTCCCGCGCAACAGCATGTGGCGCCCCGCTATGTGCAGGAATCCCCATCGGAAATCGGCATTCCCAACATGGTGGCCTCGGTGCTGGCCAGCTACCGGGGCTTCGATACCCTGGGGGAAGTGGTGGTGGTATTCACCGCCGGGCTGGGCGTGTTGATGTTGCTGGGACGGCGGCGCCGGGAGCCCGCCGACAAGGGCGCGGAGGACAGGCCATGACCCGTCAGCCGGTGCTCAAGATCACCGCCAAGTTTCTGATCCCGCTGATCATGCTGTTCGCCCTGTACGTGCAGTTCCACGGCGAGTACAGCCCCGGGGGCGGCTTCCAGGCCGGGGTGATCTTCGCCGCCGCCATCATTCTCCATGGCCTGGTGTTCGGCATCGACGCTGCCCGCGGGGTGCTGCCCCTGGGCGCGTTGCGGGTGCTGGCCAGCGGCGGCGCCCTGCTGTTCGGCGCCGTGGGCATCGCCGGCATCGCCCTCGGCGGCGAATTTCTCAACTATTTCCCCCTGCTGGCGGATCCTGTTGCGGCGCAGCACCTGGGGATCCTTCTCGTGGAACTGGGGGTGGGCCTGACGGTGGCCGCGGTGATGGTGATCATCTTCTTCAGTTTCGCCGGCCGGGGCCGCCAGTGATGCAGATTCTCGAACATTACAACTACTGGGTCGCCATCTTCCTGATGATGATCGGCTTCTACACGGTGATCAGTCGCGGCAACCTGGTGAAGCAGATGGTGGGCATCAATATCTTCCAGACCTCTGTGTTCATCCTCTACATCAGCCTGGCCACCGTGGAGGGCGGCGCGCCCCCCATCCTGCAAGATGGCGTCGAACTGTACTCCAACCCCCTGCCCCATGTGCTGATCCTCACCGCCATCGTGGTGGGAGTGTCCACCACGGCCCTGGGACTGGCCCTGGTGGTGCGCATCCGCGAGGCCTACGGCACCGTCGAGGAAGACGAAATCAGGGACAAGGACAGCAGCTGGTGATCGCGCAACATCTCCCCGCCCTGCTGGTGGTGGCGCCCATGCTGGCGGCGCCCCTCTGCTTTCTGCTGCCCAACAACCGGCTGCCCTGGCTGTTCACCACCGGGATAGCCTGGCTGGTGCTGGCCCTGGCGCTGATCCTGCTGGGGGAGGTCAACGGCAACGGCGTGCTGAGTTACGCCATGGGTGGCTGGGATCCGCCCTGGGGCATCGAGTACCGCGTCGACCATCTCAATGTACTGCTGGTGCTGATCGTGGCGGCCATGGCCGCCCTGATGCTGCCCTACGCCGGCCCCAGCGCCGCCGCCGAGGTGGCCCGCCACAACAGCGCCGGATTTTACGCCGCCTGGCTGCTGGCGATGGCGGGACTGCTGGGCATCACCATCACCGGGGATGTGTTCAACCTCTTCGTGTTTCTCGAAGTGTCGTCCCTCGCAAGCTATATCCTCATCAGCCAGGCCCGGGATCGCCGCGCCCTGGTGGCGGCCTATCAATACCTGATCATGGGCACCATCGGCGCCACCTTCCTGCTGATCGGCATCGGCCTGCTGTACAGCATGACCGGCACCCTCAACATGGTGGACCTGGCGGCGCGCATTCCCGCCGTGGAGCAGACCCGCACCATCTACACCGGATTCGGCTTCATCGTTGCCGGCGCCGGCATCAAGCTGGCCATGGTGCCCCTGCACTGGTGGCTGCCCAACGCCTACACCTATGCGCCATCGGTGGTCAGCGCCTTCCTCGCCGCCACCGCCACCAAGGTGGCGGTGTATGTGTTGATGCGCTTTGTATTCACCGTGTTCGGCATCGAGTTCTCCTTCCAGTCGGAATTCTTCCACGGCGTGCTGATCCTCCTTGCCTGTGTCGCCATCCTCGGCGGCTCGGCGGTGGCGCTGATGCAGAACAATGTGAAACGCCTGCTGGCCTACTCCAGCATCGCACAGATCGGCTACATGGTGCTCGGCATCACCATGATCACCACCCTGGGACTCACCGCCGCCAATCTGCACCTGTTCAACCATGCATTGATGAAGGGTGCCCTGTTCCTGGCCCTGGGGGCCATGGCGCCGCGGCTCGGCGGCACGGAAATCAGCCATTTACGCGGCGCGGGGCGCACCATGCCCTTGACCTCGGCGGCCTTCGTGATCGGCGGACTCAGCCTGATCGGGGTGCCCCTCACCGCCGGGTTCATCAGCAAGTGGTACCTGGTCTCGGCGGCCATCGAACTGGGCTGGTGGCCGTTGATCGCCGTGATCGCGGCGGGCTCGCTGCTGGCGGTTGCCTATGTCTGGCGGGTGGTGGAAGTGGCCTACTTCCGCTCACCCCTCGTCGGCGGGCGGCGCGAGGCTCCCCTGTGGATGCTGGCGCCCACCTGGCTGCTGGTGCTGGCCAATGTCTGGTTTGGCATCGACACCCGGTTGCCGCTGGAGTTGGCCAGCCGCGCCGCGCTCCTGCTACTGGAGGGGCGCCCGTGACCAGTAGCCACTTGCTGTTGATGGCCCTGGCGATACCCCTCGGCGGGGCGCCGCTGATCGCCCTGTGCGGCCGCTGGCCCAATGGGCGGGAAGCGGTCACCCTCGGTGTTGCCGGCGGCCTGGCGGTGACCGTGGCAATCCTCTTCGCCGCGGCCCAGGCCGGCGCCAATCCGCGGCTGGATCTGCTGGAACTGGTGCCCGGACTCACCATCAGCTTCTATATCGAGCCCCTGTCCCTGCTGTTCGCCTTTATCGCCAGCGGCCTGTGGATCATCACCACGATCTATGCCATCGGCTATATGCGCGGCAACCACGAGCGCCATCAAACCCGTTTCTATGTCTGCTTTGCCATCGCCATTTTCGGCGCCATGGGGGTGGCGTTTTCCGCCAACCTGCTGACCCTGTTCCTGTGCTACGAGGTGCTCACCCTGTCCACCTACCCCCTTGTGGCCCACAAGCAGGACGATAAGGCCCGTCGCGGCGCGCGCACCTACCTGGGCATTCTGCTGGCCACCTCCATCGGCCTGCTGTTGCCCGCCATCCTGTGGACCTGGGCGGTGGCGGGAACCCTGGATTTCACCCGTGGGGGAATCCTTGCCGGTCACCTCTCCCCCGGCCTGGCCACCTTGCTGTTGGCGCTGTTCGTGTTCGGCACCGGCAAGGCGGCGGTGATGCCGGTGCACCGCTGGCTACCCGCCGCCATGGTCGCACCCACGCCGGTGTCGGCCCTGTTGCACGCCGTGGCGGTGGTCAAGGCGGGGGTGTTCACCATCACCAAGGTGGTGGTCTATATCTTTGGCGGTGACTTCCTGCTGGAAGGCGTGCGAGCGGAGCTGCTGGTGTACATGGCGGGCTTTACCATCGTCGCCGCGTCCATCATCGCCCTGCGTCAGACCAACCTGAAGCGCATGCTGGCCTATTCCACCGT
>JBJHDJ010000052.1:0-10728 GCA_050486485.1 Porticoccaceae bacterium | reverse complement strand
TCCCGGCGTGGAGGAGCTGACGGCGCAGATCCGGCGGGATATCGAACAGGCGCGGCACTATTTCGCGGAGCGCTGATGGATGGGTTTCCAGGAGTTATCCTGTTTCGGAATCGTGGAGCCTGGTGGACCGGTCCCTGCTCCCGCTAGCTGAATCGCGTTGAACCTGATCCATCGCCCCGCCAAGACTTTCACAGCAAAAGTGGTGTGCAAATGCTTTTGGCCAGGCCAACCGGCCACCCAGTTGACAGACAAGGACCATGACAGAGACCCGTTCCAAAGACTACAAGGCAACCCTCAACCTGCCGCGCACCGACTTCCCCATGAAGGCGAATCTCGCCCAGCGGGAGCCGGCCATGCTGGCTCGCTGGCAGGAGCAGCGGTTGTACCAGGCCATGCGCGAGGCGCGCCGTGGCCGCGAACTTTTCGTGCTCCACGACGGCCCTCCCTACGCCAACGGCGATATCCATATCGGCCACTCCGTCAACAAGATTCTCAAGGACATCATCGTCAAGTCCCGGGTGCTGTCCGGTTACGATGCCCCCTATGTGCCCGGCTGGGATTGCCACGGCCTGCCCATCGAACACAATGTGGAGAAAAAATACGGCAAGGCCGGCGCCAAGGTGGATTTCAAGACCTTCCGCCAGCACTGCCGCGACTACGCCCGGAAACAGGTGGAGGGCCAGAAACGGGATTTCATCCGCCTCGGTGTGATCGGCGATTGGGACAATCCCTACCTCACCATGGATCCCAAGGTGGAGGCGGACATCATTCGCGCCCTGGGGCCCATCATCCGCAACGGCCACCTGGTGAAGGGCTACAAGCCGGTGTACTGGAGCGTGGTGGGGGCTTCCGCCCTGGCGGAAGCGGAAGTGGAGTACCAGGACAAGACTTCGTTTTCCATTTATGCGAGTTTCCCGGTGGTGGACGGCGCCGCCCTGGCAGCGGCCATGGACAGTCTGTCCGGCGAAGGCGAGCCGGCCGTGGTGATTTGGACCACCACCCCCTGGACCCTACCCGCCAACCAGGCGGTGTCACTCAACCCGGAGCTGGAGTATGTGGCGGTGCAGTGCGACATCGCCGGCGTGACGCGGCGCCTGATCGTCGCCGAGGCGTTGCTGGCCAGCTGCCTCGCCGCCTGGGGCGTCGAGCAACACCAGGTGGTGGGACGCTGCCAGGGGGCGGCCCTCGAGCACCTGCTGCTCAATCACCCGTTCTACGATCGCCAGGTTCCGATCCTGCTGGGGGATCATGTCACCACGGAAACCGGCACCGGCTGCGTGCACACCGCCCCCGACCACGGCATGGACGACTTCGTGGTGTCGAGCAAATACGGTATCGGCACCCTCAATTATGTCGATGACCACGGGGTGTACCGGGACAGCGTCGAGCTGTTCGCCGGCGAGCATGTCTACAAGGTGGATGAAAAGGTCATCGAGGTGTTGCGGGAGCGGGGCCAACTGCTGGCGGAGGACAGGATCACCCATAGCTTTCCCCACTGTTGGCGCACCAAGACGCCGCTCATTTTCCGCGCCACGCCGCAATGGTTTGTCAGCATGACCGCCAACGGCCTGCTGGACAGGGCCAGGGAGGCGGTGAAGGGCGTCACCTGGCATCCCGGCTGGGGGCAGGCGCGTATCGAGGCGATGCTCAACAACAGCCCGGACTGGTGCATCTCCCGCCAGCGCACCTGGGGGGTGCCCATCGCCCTGTTCGTGCACCGGGACAGCGGCGAGTTGCATCCTGACACCGGGCATCTCCTCGAGCAGGTGGCGCTGCGGGTCGAAGGCGGCGGCATCGATGCCTGGTTCGACCTGGATGCGGCCGAGCTGCTCGGAGACGAAGCGGCGCACTACGACAAGGTGACCGACACCCTGGATGTGTGGTTCGATTCCGGGGTTACCCATTTCTCGGTGCTGGGTCGGCGCGGGGAGCTCGGCTACCCGGCGGACCTCTACCTGGAGGGCTCCGACCAGCACCGCGGCTGGTTCCAGTCGTCCCTGAAAACCGCCATCGCCATCAACGGCACCGCCCCCTACAAGGCGGTGCTCACCCACGGCTTCACCGTCGACGCCCAGGGCCGCAAGATGTCCAAGTCCGTGGGCAATGTGGTGTCGCCGCAAAAGGTGATGAACGAGCTGGGCGCCGATGTGCTGCGCCTGTGGGTGGCGGCCACGGATTTCAGCGGCGAGATGAGCGTCTCCGACGAGATTCTCAAGCGCACCGCCGACTCCTACCGGCGCATCCGCAACACCGCCCGCTTTCTGCTCAGCAATCTCGATGGTTTCGACCCCGCCGTCCACACCGTCGCGCAAGGTGACATGGTGGCCCTCGACCGCTGGGTGATGGATCGCGCGGCGCGGCTCCAGGACGAGATCGTGGCCCTCTTCCACGACTACAATTTCCACATGATCTACCAGAAGCTGCACAACTTCTGTGTCAATGAGCTGGGTGGGTTCTACCTGGACATCATCAAGGATCGCATCTACACCTGCGGCACCGACAGTCTGCCGCGGCGCTCGGCCCAGACCGCCATCTTCCAGGTGGCGGAGGCCTTTGTACGCTGGATCGCCCCCATCCTCAGCTTTACCGCCGACGAGATCTGGGGCTTCATGCCCGGCGAGCGGGACGGCACCGTCTTCACCGCCGAGTGGTACCCCCTGCCACGGCTGCCCGCCGATAGCGGCCTCGGCGCTTCCGACTGGGCGCTGATCGCCGAGGCCAAGGAAGCGGTCAACAAGGTGATCGAGGACGCCCGCAACGCCGGGCGAATCAAGGGGGCTCTCCAGGCCCAGGTCACACTCTACGCGGTTCCTGAAATCGCCAGCGTGCTCGACCGCCTGGGGGATGAACTGCGTTTCGTCACCATCACCTCCAGCGCCCGGGTGGAGCACACCGACGCCGATTGGGACGCTGGCGTGGCCAGTCCCATGAAAGGGTTGCGGGTGGAACTGGCCCTGTCCAGCGACCCCAAGTGCGTGCGCTGTTGGCATTTCCGCGCCGATGTGGGCAGCCACCCCGAACACCCCGAGCTGTGCGGCCGCTGCGTGGACAATGTGGACGGCGCGGGCGAGACCCGGCGCTTCGCCTGACGGCCCGGCGCTTCGCACGATGGAGAGCACCGCGATGTTGGACAGACGAGCCTGGGGAAGCCTGCCCTGGCTGTGGTACGCACTGGCCCTGCTGGTGGTGATCCTGGATCAGGTCAGCAAGCTGGTGGCCAGTGGCGCCCTGGACTATGCCCGGCCCGTGGCGGTCACCTTCTTCTTCAACTGGACCCTGCTGCACAATCCCGGGGCCGCCTTCAGTTTCCTCAGTGACGCGGGGGGCTGGCAGCGCTGGTTCTTCGTCGCGGTGGCGGTCGGCGTCAGCCTGGTGATCCTGGTGTGGATGGCCCGCCTGCCGCGCCAGGCCGGGCGCCAGTTGCTGGCCCTGGCGCTGATCCTGGGGGGTGCCGTCGGCAACCTGTGGGACCGGGTGGTCCACGGCTATGTGGTGGACTTCATTCAGCTCCACTACGGCGGCTACTACTGGCCCGCCTTCAATGTCGCCGATGCCGCCATCTGTGTCGGGGCGGCCATTCTGATAGTTGACTCCCTGTTCGACAAGAGCGCAAAGTAGGGGGCGCCCCTGGAGGCCGTCGCCGGCAAACCGCAATCGAGAGACCTGCCATGAGCGATCTGACCATAGGCCCGGGTACCCGGGTCACCCTGCACTTCTCCCTGTCCCTGGATGACGGCACCGTGGTGGACTCCACCTTCGAGCGGGAGCCGGCGGTATTCGAGGTGGGCGACGGCAGCCTCTTGCCGGGCTACGAGGAGGCCCTGCTGGGCCTCAGGGCGGGGGACGAAACCCGCTTCGACATGAAGCCGGAGCACGGTTTCGGACAGCACAACCCCGCCAATATCCAGCAATTGTCACGGGCGGATTTCGATGCCTCCATCGCACTGGAACCGGGACTGGTACTGTCCTTCGCCGATGCCAGCGGCGCGGAGCTGCCGGGCGTGGTCGCGGATATCGATGACGATACCGTGACCGTGGACTTCAACCACCCCCTGGCGGGCCGGGAGATCGCCTTCCGGGTCGCCATCCTGGCGGTGGAGCCGGCGGTGACCCACTGATGGACATTCTGCTGGCCAACCCCCGGGGATTCTGCGCCGGTGTCGACCGCGCCATCGACATCGTCAACCGCGCCCTGGATCTGTTCGGCGCCCCCATCCATGTACGACACGAAGTGGTGCACAACCGCTTCGTGGTGGAGAGCCTGAAGCAGCGCGGCGCCGTGTTTGTCGAGGAATTGCACCAGGTGCCGGACAACAGCATCGTCATCTTCAGCGCCCACGGAGTTTCCCAGGCGGTGCGCAACGACGCCGCCGCGCGCGGCCTGAGGGTGTTCGACGCCACCTGCCCACTGGTCACCAAGGTGCACATCGAAGTGTCCCGCTACAGCGAGGAAGGGCGGGAGTGCATTCTCATCGGTCACGCCGGCCACCCGGAGGTGGAAGGCACCATGGGCCAGTACGACACCAGCAACGGCGGTTGTATCTACCTGGTGGAAACCCTCGAGGATGTGTCGCGGCTCGACGTGGGCGATCCCGACAGGCTGGCCTATGTCACCCAGACCACCCTGTCCGTGGATGACACGGCCAAGGTCATCGACGCACTCCGGGCGCGATTCCCCGGCATTCAGGGGCCGCGCAAGGACGATATCTGCTACGCCACCCAGAACCGCCAGGACGCCGTCAAGCAGTTGGCCCTGGAGAGCGACCTGGTGCTGGTGGTGGGTTCCCCCAACAGTTCCAACTCCAACCGCCTCAAGGAGCTGGCGGAGCGTTGTGGCACCGCGGCGCAGTTGATCGACGGCGCCGCTGACATCCGCCCGGAATGGTTTGTCGGCAAGCGCCGGGTCGGTATCACCGCCGGCGCCTCGGCGCCGGAAGTGCTGGTGCAGGAGGTGATCCAGCGGTTGCGGGCCATGGGCGCCGGCGAACCCCGGGAAATGAGCGGCCGGGTGGAAAATATCAGTTTCTCCATGCCCAGGGAGCTGCGCTGATCCCCGATCGAGATTCACTGTTTCAAACACCCATAACGAAAACATTATGAACGACACAGTCCTTTACGAAGTCCGGGAACAGATCGCCCTCATTACCCTCAACAGGCCGCGGGTGCACAATGCCCAGAGCCCGGAAATGCTGGAGGCTCTGGACGACTGCTGGTCCAGGGCCGGGGCCGATGACCGGGTCAAGGTGATTCTGCTGCGGGCCAATGGGCGCCATTTTTCCTCCGGACACGATCTCGCCGTGTCGGACGATAAAAAAGCAGCCGCCGCGGCCATGGACTATGAAAACAGGGGTATCGCCGGCCATTACCTGTGGGAGCAGGAGCGCTATTTCGAGTGCACCCGTCGCTGGCGCAACAACCCCAAGCCGTCCATCGCGGCGGTGCAGGGCGCCTGTGTGGCGGCGGGGTTGATGCTGTGCTGGCCCTGCGATCTGATCGTCGCGGCGGAGGATGCCTGGTTCAGCGACCCCACCATCATCATGGGCATCGCCGGCGTGGAATACCACGGGCACACCTGGGAGCTTGGGCCGCGCAAGGCCAAGCAACTGCTCTTTACCGCGGACAGGATCACAGCGACACAGGCGGCCGCGCTGGGCATGGTCAACGAAGTGGTGCCGGCGGAGGAACTGGCGGAGTATTCACTGTCCCTGGCGAAAAAAATTGCCGAGAAGGACATGTTTTCCCTGATGATGGCCAAGCGGGTGGTCAACCAGACCCTGGACATCATGGGGCAGCCCGCCGCCCTGCAGGCGGCCTTCGATATCCATGAGCTTCAGCACGCCCAGTGTCTGGCTAGGTCGGCGGGCAAGTCTCCGGTGCTGACCCGGGATGTGGCTAAACTGCGCGACAACAACCGCCGGGACTGAGTGCCAGACTCAGGCTGCACGTTACATTTTTCAGAGGTTCCTTAATTTTTTAACTTCACCGGGTTGAGCGGTCCGTGCAGGTGGGAGCCGCCATCCACGGGAATGAGGGCGCCGGTCACCTGGGCGGACAGCTCGCTGGCCAGGTAGAGCACCGCGTTGGCGGCATCTCGCGGTGAACCCTGGCGCCGCAGGGGCTGGGACTGGCGGATCATGTCGGTCATGTCGTAGAAGGTCATGCCCGCGGGTATGTGACCCGGCACCAGGCAGTTCACCCGGATGCCATGTTCCCCCACCTCCCGGGCGATGGACTTGGTCATGTGAATCACGCCCGCCTTGGCGGCGCGGTAGGTCAGCAGTGGCAGGCCAGCCTTGAGGGCGCTGACGGACGAGGTGTTGATAATGGAACCCCGACCCTTGTGCTTCATGTGACGCACCGCGGCCTGGCAACCCAGCAACACCCCCAGCAAGTTGACCGACATCACCTGCTGAAAGTCCGCGAAGTCGTCATCGAGGATACTGTTGAACACCTTGCCACTGATCCCGGCATTGTTGAACATGATGTCCAGGTCGCCGAAATGGCCGACGGCGAAATCCACCAGGGCCTGTACCTCGCCGGCATCGGCGACATCCGTCTTTTTGAAGGCGGCGGCTGGACCCAGGGATGCCGCCAGGGCTTGTCCCTGTTCGCTGTTCACATCGGCGATCACTACCTTGGCGCCTTCCTCGACGAACAGCTCCACGGTGGCGCGACCAATGCCGCTGGCGCCGCCGGTGACGATGGCCACCTGGCCCGACAACAAGGGTTTCATGGGGTTTCTCCTGAACGGTGGTGTCTGTGTTGATGTGGCGGGTGCAGGCCGCTGACAGTGGTGGTTCAGTTCAGCGGCTCTTCTCCCTCCAGGGTGGTGCGGATCATCAGCCGGCCACTGTCGGCGGGGTAGGCGATGGCGCGGTGCATGGTGCCGGTATTGCTCCAGATGATCAGGTCGTCCGGAAGCCATTCGTGGCGGTAGACGAACCGGGGCTGGGTGGCCCATTCCCGCAGGCGCACCAGCAGGGCGCGGCTCTCCTCCGGGCTCATGCCCTCCACATAGTCGGCGGTGGCGCCGAGCAACAGGGACTTGCGACCGTTTCTGTGGGTCCACACCAGGGGGCAGGATTTTGAGGGTACCTGCTGCCAGGCCTTGATCTGGGCATGGCTGGGCTCCGGGTACACGAACCACAGGGAGCGCTCCATGCTGTGCACCACCCGCAGGTTGGCAATGGCCTGCTTGTCCTCCTCCGGCAGATCCTCGTAGGCGGCATAGGTGTTGCAGAATTCGGTCTGGCCGCCCTCCTTGGAAATCGTCACCGGGCGCAGCATGGTGCCCAGGTAGGGTTTATCCTGGGTAGAGCCGTCCACATGCCAGAAATTGGCCCCCCGCAGGTAGTCAGCCTTGTCGTTGACGCTGGCGTCGAGGGAAATCTTGTACACGCCATCCTTGCCGCCACCCTCCTTGAGGGGCGACCCCAGCGTCTTGGCGATGGCGTATTGCTGTTCGTCGGTGAGGGGCAGGTTGCGAAACAGCACGACGCCCCGCTGTTCAAGAATGTCGCGAATGGCTGTGGCCTCCGAGCCGCTCAGCAGGGTGTCGAGGTCGGTTCTGATCTCGCTGCCGATGCGGGGTGTCAAATCGGTGATGTCTAGAGACATGGTGCTGGTCCGTGTTGATAATGAATGCTGGCATCGGATCTGCGTCGCGGCGGTTGCCATTGGCAGGGATGGCCGGGGCCGCGCCCTATTGATGCCGTGATGGTGACCCGGTAAAATTGAAACGATTATGGTGATAATATAGTCTCGCGCTGGACAGTTGGCAACAGTCGCGCCCTGCCGTCGCCATGTTTTTGCCATCGGCCCTGGAGCGCCATGACCTTGCGGCCATGGTCCGGCCCGATGATTGCCGAACCGCCACACCCTGAACTGACGGGCATCGGGATGGGATGCCGATAATCCGGTTGCGCTTTGCCCGAATAACGACGCTTCATGAGGATAGCAAGATGATCAACAATCTCCCCCCCAAATGGGATCTCGAAGTCGATGTGGTCGCCATCGGATCGGGCATCGGCGGCCTGGCGGCCGCCATCACCGCCCACGACCATGGCGGCAGTGCCCTGGTGCTGGAAAAGGCCGACCAGGTGGGGGGTGTCACGGCCCTGTCCATGGGAGAGGTGTGGGTGGCGGGCAACCACCATGCCGAGGCCCTGGGCATTCAGGATTCCCTGGAAAATGGCTTCCGCTACTTGCGGCAGCTGTCCATGGGCTATGGGGACGAACTGGCCATCGCCAACATGGTGATCCACGCTCCCCCCACCCTGCGCTATTTCGAGGAAAAAATCGGCCTGCGCATGAATGTCATCGAGGACTGCCCCGATTACTACTACAAGCACTGTGATTACGCGGTCGCCGCCGGGCGCATGCTGGAGGTGGAGCCCTTCGCCGCGGAATCCCTTGGCGACTGGCAGGGACGTACCCGCGTGTCCCCCCAGGTGCCCTATGGCATGACCCACGCCGACATGTCCAGGGGCGGGGGCACCGCCAACATGGCGAAATGGGATTTCGCCGCCATGGGCGAGCGCCTGGGCAGGGACGAGCGCTGTCTGGGCCCCGGGCTGGCCGCCTATTTCGTCAAGGGTGTCATCGATCGCGACATCCCCATGTACACCGGCACCAGCGGCGAGGAACTGATTGGCGACGGTCAGCGCATCATCGGCGTCAGGGCGCGAAGGGACGGGGCGGACCTGTATATCAAGGCCAATCGCGGCGTGGTGATTGCCGTGAGCAGCTACGAGCGCAACCCCGACTACAACAAGACCCTGTCCCAGCAGCTCGACCTGGGTTCCATGGTGTTCTCCACCATCGACGGCGCCAATTTCCGCCTGGCGGGTCCGGTGGGAGCGCGCGTCGCCCGTGTGCCGGACATCACTTCCCTGTGCTTTCATGTGCCTGGCGAGGAGGACGATGAAGGTCATCCCCTGTGGCGCCCGTCGTTGCCGTTCATCGGTCAGCCCCATGTCATCGTGGTCAACCGCAAGGGCCGGCGCTTTGGCAACGAGGCGTTTTACCGCCAGTTTTACTACACCATCGACATCATCGACGGCGGCAGCCAGACACACCCCAATTTCCCCTGCTGGGTGGTGATGGACAGCCAGGCCCGGGAGAAATACCCCTTCGGTTCCCTGATGCCCGGTCAGGAATGGCCCGAGGGGCTTGGCGTCGTCGCCGATTCCGTGGAGGAGCTGGCCAGCAAAACCGGCGTCGACCCCCAGGGACTCTTGGACACCCTGTCGTCGTTCAACCGCCATGCGGAAAAGGGCGAGGATCCCGCCTTCGGGCGCGGTACCCATCCGTGGAGCGTGTGGATGTGTGGCGACCCCTATCACCAGCCCAATGGCAACCTGGGCACACTGGTCAAGCCGCCGTTTTACGCCGTGAAGTTGCGGCGCATGGGTGGCAGCGCCATACCCGCCGCGGGGCTGGTGGCGGACAGTCACAGCCGCGCCGTGGGCTGGGACGACAGGCCCATCGCGGGATTGTACGCGGCGGGCAATTCCGTGGCGCGCATGGAAACCGGGGCCATGATGCAAAGCGGCATTTCCAACGCCCGCGGCATGGTCCATGGCTATCTGGCGGCACGCCATGCCATGGGCAGTCCCAGCGATCTGCTGGAAAAGGAAATCGGACGACTCGAGGATTGACCCATGATAGAGGCACAGCACAGCATCCAGATCGACTCGGGCATCGACCAGGTGTGGGATTATGTCCGCGACATCCGCCAATGGGCCAACCTGTTTCCTGGCTGCCAGGAGTGCGAGGTGATCGACGACCACCAGTCCCGCTGGACCATCAAGGTGGGCGCCGGCGGGCTGGTCAAGACGGTCACCGTATTGGTGACCGTGGAACAGTGGGATGGACCGGAGCGGGTGAATTTCACCTACAAGCTGGCGTCGGAGCCGGTGGTGGGCAGCGGCGCCTATGTCGCCACCCGCAAGGGGCCGGACGCCACTGATATCTCCCTCAACCTGCAGGTGGTGGGCAGCGGTTCCATGGCGCCCATGTGGGAAGCCATGTGCCGGCCATTGCTGCCCCAGTTGGCCAAATCCTTTTCCAGCAAGCTCAAGGTGGAGATCGAGGGCCAGCCGACCACGCCCGCCCCCGGGTCCACGGGACTGGGTGGCTGGCTGGGCAACCTGTGGCGCAAAATCAAGGCCCTGTTTGGCGGCCGTTGAGGTTTCCGCAAGAACTGGCCCCTGACACTCTTGTTCCGCCGCCAAGGCAAACTGGTGCGGTGGTCGCGCTAGCAAGCGCCGTGACGGTTTGCCTTGGCCATTGGGGAACCGTTTGTTACGACCTTTTACTCCATGTTGCTTCAAGCTTACGATGTTGCACGACACAGTCCCGCAAATAGAGATTTATCAAGCTCTGGTATGGAATACCCGTCTCATCCGCCATCTTCTTGAAGTAGTCGATCACATCTTCGCTAAGCCGTATTGTGACGGATTTCTTCAGCCTTGAAGCGTAGGGGTTCTTCCTGGACTTCATCTTTGAAAGATCATATTCAGCTTTCATTTTCAGCCACCTGTGTAATGTGCTCTTTCACTGGGTTTGGCCTTCCTGGCAGAAATGATGCGAATGACATCGACCGCTCTTTCGCAATGACAGACAAGCAGAACCCTTGCATTCTCACTCAACCCAAGCATAAGAAATCGATCTTCCTCGCTTGAGTTTTCGGGATCAAAAAACTGGATAGCGTGCTCGTCATAAAAG
>JBJHDJ010000051.1:0-10923 GCA_050486485.1 Porticoccaceae bacterium | reverse complement strand
TACGGTTATATCCTCGCCTTTCGTGGACTGCCATTGGTGCTGGTGATGAGCGCCCTGTCGGCGCTGCTATTCCACTGGCGCATTTTGCCGTTGCTGGTGCGGGGCTTCGCCTGGCTGCTCAACCGCAGCCTGGGGGTGAGCGGCCAGCTCGGCGTGGGGGCCACCGGCAATGTCTTTCTCGGCATGGTGGAGGCGCCATTGTTGATTCGCCCCTACCTGCTGTCCCTGCCCAGGGGTGAACTGTTCGCCCTGATGGTGTGCGGCATGGCCACGGTGGCGGGCACCGTGCTGGTGCTGTACGCCAGCATCCTGGCGCCGGTGATACCCGGCTCCCTGGGGCATGTGCTCACGGCGTCGCTGATTTCCGCCCCCGCGGCCCTGGTGATGGCCGCGCTCTATCTGCCGTGGCACGGCGGCGAGGCCAGGGTGCCGGAGCTGTCCCGGGAAGATGCCAGCGCCATGGATGCCATCACCAACGGCACCGCCCGGGGTCTGGTGCTGCTGCTCAACATCATCGCCATGCTGGTGGTGCTGGTGGCCCTGGTGCATCTGGCCAACCTGCTGCTGCAACTATTCCCCGAGGTGGCTGGCGCGCCCCTCACCCTGCAGCGCCTGCTGGGCTGGCTGTTCGCGCCCCTGGCCTGGCTTGCCGGCATTCCCTGGGGCGAGGCGATCGATGCCGGTCAGTTGCTGGGTACCAAGGTGATCCTCAACGAACTGGTTGCCTTTCTCGACCTCGCGGCACTGGAGGATGGCCATTTCAGCGAACGCACCGCCATTGTGCTGAGCTACGCCCTGTGCGGCTTCGCCAACCTGGGCAGTCTCGGCATCATGATCGGCGGCCTCGGCACCCTGGTGCCGGAGCGCCGCGCCGAGGTGATTGCCCTGGGTTTGCCGTCGGTCTGGGTGGGGCTGCTGACCACCCTGGCCACCGGCGCGGTGGTGGGCATGTTGCTCTGAAGGGCGGAGCGCCAGCCCTGTCGTGGCTCGGCAAGACTTTCCTTGCCAGGTCACTTTGCCAGGCATCTTTTGCCATGCGCCCTTGAATTCTCCGGTTTCCATCCGCACATACCCTGCGCCCGGCCTGATCCGGGACACATCTTCAAATCCATAAGCTTTTGTCCCGAGCAATTCGGGGCGCCCGCGACAACCCAAAGGAGATTGGACGATGCAAACGCGTTCTGACGACCTTTACCCCACCCGGCTGGAACGGCCGGCCCCATCCTTCCCCCGCCTCGATCCGGTGGTGCATGGCAGCGGCGCTATCCGCACGGATGGCCCCCTCAGCGAAACCGATCTGGCGCGCTATGACAGGGACGGATTCCTGGTGTTCCCCGGCTTTCTGGATGAGAAGGCGGTGCGCGCCTTCCGCGCCGACTTGCAGGCCTACGAGCGGGATCACGACATCCTGCAGGCGGAGGGCACCATCACCGAACCCGGCAAGCAGGAGATCCGCTCGGTATTCGGCATCCATCAACTGTCCGACCGCTTCGACCGCCTGACCCGCCAACCCGACATCCTCGACATGGTGCACCAGTTGTTGGGCAGCGAGGCCTACATCCACCAGTCACGCATCAACTACAAGCCAGGCTTCCACGGCAAGGGGTTCGACTGGCACTCCGATTTCGAGACCTGGCACGCCGAGGACGGCATGCCCCGCATGCGGGCGGTGAGTTTTTCCATTGCCCTTACCGACAACACCCCCTTCAACGGACCCCTGATGCTGATTCCCGGCTCCCACCATACCTTCATCCCCTGCGTGGGGCGCACACCGGAGGATCACTACCAGTCCTCCCTCAAGAAGCAGGAGTTGGGAGTGCCCTGTGAGCAGGCGTTGCGGGACATGGTGGAAGCTCATGGTATCAAGGCGCCTACCGGTCCAGCGGGATCGTTGATTATTTTCGAGAGCAATGTGCTGCACGGCTCCAACGCCAATATGTCCCCCTGGCCGCGCAGCAACCTGTTCTTCGTCTACAACAGCGTGGAAAACCGCCTGGTGGAACCCTTCTGCGGCAACAGGCCGCGGCCGGAGTTTCTCGGTAATCGGCAGGATACCGCGGCGCTTCGGCCCCACAGCGAGCCACTGAGACTTTTCGGCTAGCCCAGGTCGCCCCACAGCCACTGGACAATCCCCAGCGCCGTGACCGGCGCCGTCTCGGTGCGGAATATGCGCGGCCCCAGGGCGACCGCCTGGAAGCCGGCTTCCAGGCTTGACGCGATTTCGTCCGCGGACAGTCCGCCCTCCGGTCCCACCAGCAAGGCGACGGAGCCCGGGGTTTCGCCGGCCAGTGTCGGCAGGCTGGCGGTGGTCCTGTGGTGAAGCACCAGTCGGATGTCCGCCGTCACCGCCAGCCACTCCCCCAGGGGGCGGGGGGGGTGCAACACGGGCAGGCGGTTGCGACCACACTGTTCGCAGGCGCTGGCCAGCACCTGCCGCCAGCGGGCATGCTTTCTGTCCTCCCGGTCGCCCTTGAGTTTCACCTCGGTGCGTTCGGTGTACAGTGGAAATAGTTCCGAGACCCCCAGTTCGGTGGCCTTCTGCAGTACCCATTCGAAGCGCTCGCCCCGGGAGATGCCGATGCCCAGCAGGGTGCGCAGCGGGGATTCCCGGTCGTTGGGGTCGTGGGCGCCGAGTTGCACAATGACAGCCTTGCTGCTGGCCTCGCGGATTTCCCCGGGGTACTCGCCTCCCTCGCCGTTGAACAGGCACACCGGGCTGCCGGGCCTGAGCCGCAGTACGGCCAGCAGGTGGCGTGCGGCCTCCCGTTCGAGGGTGATGGTGGCGCCGGGGGCGAGGGGCTGGTGAGTGTGGATACGGGGAATGCGCATGATGGCTTGGTTTCTTTTGGTATCCGTGCGCCTATTGGGGGGCGCGAATGGCCTTGGTGAACAGTCGCACGGCCAGGTGTAGGCGCTGCTGTTCATGGTCGGGCTCCCGTAAGGTGCCGAAGCTGGCGGGAATCCCGGAGATCAGGCTGACGAACAGCTCCGCGATCATTTCCAGATTGGTTGTGCTGGTATCGTCCAACTCGTGGCGGAAGGCGCGGAGAATATCGGTCACCGCCCGTACCCGCGGCGACAGGGACATGTCGAAGTTATAGGGCTCCTCGGTGGGAAAACGGCTCGCCTTGGCGGCCGCGATACGCCCCAGCTTGACATAGGTGGGATGAAGCGCCTGTTGCAGCAGGACGTCGGTGGCCTTTGTCAGCGCTGACTCCATGGATACGCCGTCGTAGCCGTGCTCTTGAAACAGCCTGAGCGCCGCCTCCACCACCTGCTCGTACAGCAGGCGGGACTGATCGGCGGTTGGCCGGTCGGTGCGCGGGGTCCGGGTCTTGGGGGCAGGCTGTTTCACAGGGTTTTGCTTGATGGAGCTCTGGTTCATAGGATTTTTTGTCTTGGGGTGATAAGACCAGCCTGCCAAATAGGATGTCTGCGAGTGTGCCGTCGATGCTGGATGATAGCAGGCCAGCGGCGAATCGTCCGGGCAAGCTGCCGGGGACGTACCATGCTCAAGATGATGAGCCTGTTCAACCTGGAGATGGCCGGTGGCCCGGAGAACCACTACACCCTGTACGACACCCATATCCCCGCCGACCTGATGGCCCTCTCCGGACGCCTGCAGTCCGCCGAGGACCGGGGCGAGGTGGAGGGCCTGGGCAACCAGTACGGCTTCTCCGAGTGCATCGGCAACGCTCCCATGTGCGACCACGGCTTCTTCCACTTCTTCCCATACACGGTACCCCTGCTGATGGACGCCGACGGCAACTCCCTCCCCCGGGAAGGCGTGCAGACCGGTCGCATGGTGCTGGTAAACCCCATTTCCTTGTCCTACTGGGGCGGCTTCACCTCCGGCGACGAGGTGACCATCCACTGGCAGGATGACAGCCCCCGCGGCTGGAAAGGCCCCCGTGCCGCCAAGACTATCCGCCGCTTCGCCGACAAGGACGGCGGTGACGACAAGGTCACCTGCGCCGGCCCCCAGCAGGCCTACAATGAGTTCATGGAATTCGTGGCAGGGGAAGGCCAATGACAGACATCACCGACATCTCCATCATTGCCCGCGGCAACATCATCATGCCGGGGGACGACACCGTGGAGTTCGGCGGCCGCGGCGGTGCCCGCTCCCCCGACCCTCACAGGCACATCCACGATCTGGTGCTGGGCAAGCCGGTGTTGCTTATGGACCTCATGGATACCTCCATGGCGGACATCATCGAGTTCCTCGGGCCTGACCCTTGCGGACAACCCCTACCTGCAAGAGTCGTTCGAACTCGCCCTGGCGGCGGGAGGGCTCTTCGAGACCATTCTGAAAGGGGTGTACGACGACCTGCCATGCATGTTCGACCCGGACGGCCTCACCGCCAACGCCATCGCCCGCACCCTGATCGACATGGATGTCAACCACCCGGTCACCAGGCAAGTCGCCGTGGCCCACTGGAAGGACGGTGACGAGTTCATGGGTTCCCAAATCGTGCGCACCTCCCGCATCGACAAGATCACCGCCTGGGGCGGCATGTCCTCGGTGAAGCACATCCAGAAATTCCTCTCCCCCGGTATTGACATGACGGCCATGAACCCCAAGTACTCCATGTCCGTCATTGGCCGCGAGACCCTGGACAACGAGGAGGCCATGGAGGAGGCGGCGGTGGGCCTGGCGGTGATGTCCGGTTTCTACAACCAGACCGCCTGCGCCAACACCCGCATTGTCTATGTGGAGAGCGACACCGACGACGAGTCCCTGGAAAAGGTCGTCGCTCTAGGCCACAAGATCGTTGCCGCCGGTGATCTCCACCCCCGCCAAGAGCCCCAATCGGGAACTGGACGCGGAGATGGAGGCCATCGCCCTGGAGGACGACTTCTACCATGTGGAGGGGGGCACCGTGAATGGCGGCGTGGTGGTATCGAAATTCTCCGACCGGGTGGATTTTTACGACCAACTCAACAACCGGGTGGTGAACCTGGTGCCGGTGCCGGACCTGATGGACATCGTCAAGTGGTGCGACGACACCACCCAGACCATCGGCGTGTACCCGGAATCCCTGCGCCAGCAGTTGCTGGACCCCCTGGCCCTGGTGGGCATCCAGCGCCTGTTGCCCCTGCAGGGCGGCGACCCCCTTGCCATCTTGCACGACATGCATCCCCTGCCGACGGGCATGCCCCACGACGGCATCGAACCCCTGCGCCGCAATGTGCGCTGGGTGATCGACCACGGCCCGCAGGTGGAGGAAACGGCGAAACTGAGCGCGGTGTCCTGACGAGCGGGGCGGCGGATGCCGCTGAGTTGCAGGTTACACATTTCATGTTGCATGTGATCGCAGTGACACGGGGCAATGCGGGTAACACCCGGGTTGCAAGCACAGGAATCTCGCAATAAAGTACCGAAGTCAGTACTTTTTGCGTCGTTAGCTAGCCATTTGAGAGATCGCCATGACCAACACCCTGACCGTCGCCGAGTTGAAGCGCCGTGGCATGGCCGCCATAGAGGAGGGCCTGCGGCGCGGCCCCGTGCATATCGTCAAACGCAACAAACCGGCGGCGGTGGTGCTGTCCGAAGAGGACTACCAGCGCCTTGTGGGCGGCCAATCCACCGTGCGCCCCGGCCTGACGGCGATGCAATGGCTGCTCGCGCAATCCACCACCGGCACACGGGACAAGGCGGATATCGACGCCCAACTGGCGGAAGAGCGTGGCTGGTGATCGCATTTTTTGATGCCAACGCGCTGATTTATCTGATCGAAGGGGCCGAGCCGTTTTCCGGTAGGGTGCGAGCAACCCTGCGGACACTTGAGGAAGCCCGCCCCGGCATGGGTGCCGCCGTGAGTCGTCTTTCGTGGCTGGAATGCCGCGTCGGGCCGATGAAGCGCAACGACACCAAACTGCTTGCCGTCTATGACGGTTTTTTTGCCCGCCCCGACCTGATCTGGCTGGAACTGACCCGCGAAGTGGTGGAACTGGCCGCCGTCATTCGCGCCCGGCATGGTCTGCGTACCCCAGATGCCCTGCAAATCGCCTGCTGCCTGCAACTGGGCGACGACCATGTGATGGTGACGGGTGATGCCGCGTTTGGGCGGGTTCGGGGGTTGAATGTGCGGGTGTTGACTCGATAAGGCGAGTTTCTGGACGGGGTTTACCCGGTTGGTTATGACGGTGAGCAGCCGGTCTTCCACCCCGTCAAAACCCCCTCACCGGCCGAACCGCAGGCTCTGGTGCAAACCATCAGTACTCGACTCACCCGCTTTCTGGCTCGCGAGGGCCTGTTGGTGCAGGATGCGGAAAACAGTTACCTGGCCCTGGAGAATGAAGACGATGACTCGCCGCTGCCCCACTTGCAACAGCACAACATCACCTGCCGCATCCCCGTCGGGCCTCAGCCTGGGCGCAAGGTCGTTACATTGCAGACCCTGTCGCCACGAGAAGGGGGTAGAGCCCCCTCAGTCCGGTGGGCAAGACCACTGGACTAAGCCTCCACGCCGGCGTGGGCACCGCCCACACCGCAGCCATCACTAGTGCTGACCGAGCAACGCCTCGCACAATGGTCCGCCATCGCCACAAGGCCAGGATTGCCTGAGGGGAATACATCCTCACGGCGGACTCTGCGTAACTCACTGAAGATGGCAGCCAATCGATGCATTTGTGCTACTACCGACCTTCCAATCCCTTGGATTTCCAACGCGTTGTAACGACTGGGCTCTCCGTGACTGTGTCATCGGGTAGCCGTTGACCTGCGAAATGGGCTTTAATATTTCCTATTCTCGGCACCGGAGTGGCCCAGCGTCGGGTTGAGGGCCACCCATTGCTGCAGCCGCTACTGTCCTCCGAACTGGCGCAATACGCCCGGGTGATTGCAGCGTTCAGCAGGTTCTTTCGGGCCCTTGGTGTCGAGATCGAGGGCGCCCGCCGTTACCATCGGTGCTGCTCGATCCTGCTGTTGGATATCGACCACTTCAAGCAATTCAACGATCGCCACGGCCACGATGCCGGGGTGAAAACCCCCGATCAATGCGATGACTGGGTGCCTGCGCAGCGTCGACCGCTTTGGCCGCTGAGGAGGCAAGGAATTCCTGGGGCTCACCGGGGCTGAAGCGGCGGGTGCCGAGATTCTCGCGGAACGTATCCGCGCCACGGTGGTCGCCCTGGACCTGAGCCCCCTGGGGCCGCTCACGATCAGTATCGGCGTAGCCCAGATCCGACAGGGCGATGACCATCGCAGTTTGGTGAACCGCGCCGATTCCGCGCTCTACCGGGCCAAGGGCGAGGGCCGCAACCGGGAATGCGTGGCCTAAACAGCACAGGCCCGAAGGGCGCCCTGGGCAAGGGGCTAGGCTATCTGGACAAGAACTGGGACAAGCTCACCGTCTACACCGAGGACGGTCGGCTCGGTATTGACAACAACCCGGCGAAAAATGCCATTCGACCTTTTGTGGTGGGACGCAAGAGCTGGCTCTTCTCCACCAGCGTCGATGGCGTCAAGGCCAGCGCCAACCTGTGCAGTCTTATTGAAACCGCTAAGGCCAATGGCCTGGAGCCCTATGGGTACTTGCGCGAGGTCTTCGCGGATTCCCGGCACCAACACCGCTGAAGAGATCGAAGCGCTGTTGCCCTGGGGGGATGGAAAAGATAACAACGACAATGGGAACACTCTCATTTGTTATCGCCCCTTATTCTATCCACACCTGTAACTCCTAAAACGGGCGCACCATACGGAGATCAGACCTGGTATTCCTTTGTTCATGGGCAATGTTTCCGTTATTCAACACTAAAATCCTATCTACTGATGCAACGGTTTCCGGGCGGTGGGAAACGATAATTCTGGTAATCGAAAGCGTTCGCATGGCCTGATTTATTTGCTGCTCGCGGTAGAGATCAAGATGACTGGTTGATTCGTCAAGAACAAGTAAACGAGGTTTTTTGTAGAGTGCTCTGGCCAATAAGACTCTCTGTTTCTGCCCACCGGAAAGCACCGTTCCCATATCTCCAATCAGGGTGTTATATTTCATCGGCATCGCCTCAATCTCGGAATGAACGGACGCTAGACGCGCACAGTGCTCAACCCAGCTCGAATCGACCTCCGGATCGAACATGCTGATATTCTCCCGCAAGGAACCGGAAAAAAGTTCGTCATCTTGCAGTACGGTTCCAGTGATTGCGCGAAAGGAATTGATATTGCGTTGATTTACTTCGATACCGCCTACCAACACCTTGCCCCTGGAGACAGGAAATATGCCAAGAAGTATTTTCAGTAAAGTGGTTTTACCACATCCCGATGCGCCTACAATGGCGACAGATTCGCCGGCTTTAATTGACAGATTCAGTTTATCCAGAATCAACGGCTCCCGGTCACCGTATTGAAAGGAGAGGTCCGTGATTTCAACCGATGGTTGAATGTTTTCAGGTAAGTTTTCGCTGCCCGCGTTGGCTCGTAGTTCCGGCTCGGTCAGCACGATATCTGCCAACCGTTCGCCTTGAAGCTGGAGCATCTTGAGCTGAAAAAATTTGTCTATTAACGCTGTGGACCGGCTCCCAAACTGCTGCTTGTATGAATAGAACGCGATCAGCATTCCCACGCTGAAGCCCCCATCAAGCACCAGGTTGGCACCCCACCAGATAATCAGAATATGCTCAATTCCGAAAAGCAGACCATTCAGGAGATTGTAGAAGATAAGGTACTTCTGGGTGCGAACCCCGGCATTGATTTCGTTAACCAGCAGCGAAAGCCATGAGGATTTTCGGGAATCGATCCTTTGAAAGAGTTTGATAGCCTTGACGCCTCGAACCGATTCCAGGAAATGACTCTGCTGTTTTGCTGCGTGAACAATCAGTTCCTGGTTTGCATTGCGGAAAGGGGCATACCACACCCAGCGGCCGATGGAGTAAAGCAGTAACGCAACCAGCGCCACAGAGGCCAGTACCGGGCTATAGATGAACATAACGATCAAAATCAACACCGACATGAAGCCGTCGAGAATCGCTTCGAGAAAAGAAGTGGTGAGGGTTCTCTGAATCTCATCGACCGAGCCAAAGCGGGAAACTACGTCTCCCATGTGCCGCTTTTCAAAGTACTGAATCGGTAACCGCAATAGATGGTTGAAGACATTTGCCCTCCACTGCAAGCTCAGCGTGGTCGCCATGTGTAAAATGATCCAGGATCGACAAACCGTCACCAACTCCCGCACAATCATTAACAAACCAAACCCGAGCGCCAGGGTGGTTAGCAGGTCTATGTCAGCCGACACAAGCACATGGTCGATAACCCATTGAAAAAAGAAGGGGTTAACAATAGAAAATACCTCGAGGACGGCGGCCAACAGAAGAATCTGACCGAATGCTCCCCAAAGTCCGGACACTTTTCCAACCAGGCTACGGAACTGAATTTGCGGTTGTGCACGCCGGTGCGAGAACCCGGTTTCTGGCCAGAGCTCCAGGGCAATACCGGTAAAAGCTGACGATGCCTCTTCAAATGCCAGATTTCTCCTGCCGGTCGCAGGGTCGTGGATAGTTATTGTTTTCCTACCGACCGATTGCAGCACGACAAAGTGGTTAAAATTCCAGTGCAGAATACAGGGAAGCTTCAATTTATCCAGTTCATTCAGCTCGAGTCTTAACGGCCGACATCCGAGTTTCAGCGAAGCTGCATGGTCCATGAGATGCTGCAAGGTCGCACCTTTTGCGGATATTTGAAACTGCTGCCTTAATGACGGCAGATCAGTCCAGTGGCCATAATGGCTGGCCACCATTGCAATACAGGCCAGGCCGCATTCCGCCGACTCGGTTTGTAATATAACAGGAGTACGAGACCGCCCAGATAGCGCTATTTTTTCTAACCAGCCTTCCATGGCTACAGTTTTCCAGTGAGGTTATATAGAGGCTCCAGTACCCATTCATAGAGACGCCTAGTCTCACGCATGATGTCCGCTTCCAGTAACATGCCGGCCTGAAGGGCTTCTTGCTTTCCCGAGGCCAGCATAGTCTGCTCTGCCAGCGCTACTCGAATACTATAGATTGGCTCACCCTGGGCAGATTGAAAGTTGAAAAAGCCACCAATTGACGGAATCTCATCTCCCGAAATGGCTGTTTTGGAGGTTGACATCACCACGCCTAGAGCATGACCAAACTTTTGATAGGGGAACGGCTGATAGCGGATTCTCACACTGTCACCGGGTCGCACAAAACCAATGGCAGAACTGGGTGCGTATAACATGGCTTGTAATATGGAGCCTTCGGGAATAATACTGACAAGCGGCCTCGAGGTATTCGCCAGTTGCCCTTGTTCCACCAATACCGCCGTGGCCACCCCGGCAGCCGGTGCGACTATAATGAATGCCCGCCGCGCCTCTGTTTCTGCCAGCTCCTGCTTTTCGCGGGCAAGTTCCCTTTGCATCGAGCCCAACTGAATTTCATGCTTGACGGCAATCGATGCCAGATTGGTACGCTCCTCGGCCAACTGTCGCTCCAGTGCAATAAGGGCACGCTCCTGGCTTTGCAAGCGACTTCGCTGATCAAGCAAAGTTTCTAGGTTTACCTGAATTTGGTCTTCAGCTACAAACCCTCTTGTGAATAAGGTCTTGTATTTATCTACCTTGCTTTCCGATAATAGAACCAGTTGTCGTTGAGTTTCAATCAGCTCTTGATGTGACGTTATTTCGTCTACAAGGCTGTCAACTCTCAGTTGAAGGGTCTTCCTTTCATCGACTTGGAGCTTTCTGGTGTCCACCAAAGCTCTATGCAATTTTTCAATACGAGCAGATACCCTGGCAGTGATTTCAGATAACGCGTCGGTTTCAACATCGATTTTACGTTCAACAGATATGTGGAAAAGCGCTTCCCCCTCTTCGACGCGTTGCCCCTCCACGACAAACTTATTCTTCACCACTCCTTGTTGTGGGGCATACAGCTTTATCAACCCTTTATCCGGCACCAGTT
>JBJHDJ010000050.1:0-10982 GCA_050486485.1 Porticoccaceae bacterium | reverse complement strand
GGGCCAGGGAATGCTACCCGCGCTGCCACCTACCTGTGTTACCCGGGGAAAGAGAACCTTGCACACACCTTCGCGCCTGATTGCCATTCTGCTGATCCTGTCCTGTTGGGTCCATGCCGGTTGGGGGGAGGGGCGGACAGGGTTGGCGACGGAGCTGACGCTGTTGGCGGAACACCCCGTTGATGGCATGGCAAAGGGCAACCTGTCGGGGCTGGCCCGCTGCGCCGGCATCTGGTACGGGGTCTCGGACAGCGAAGACACCCGGCTCTACCGGCTGTTGCCCGGGGACGGACCCTGGCAGGCGGTGCGCTATCCCTTCGCGGCGCCGGAGCCGCCGGATGCCGGCCTGCCGGCCTATCTGAAGGTGCCCGCCAGGACGCGGGGCTTCCTGATGGACGGCCACCTGGATCTGGAGGGCATCGCTTGCGACGCCGCCGGCAACCGTTTCCTGGTCAGCGAGGCCTATGCCACGGTGCTGAGAGTGGGCCAGGACGGTTCCGCGGCCTGGCTCGATTTCCCGGCGGATTTGGTGGCCCGCGCCCGTGACCTGGGGCTGTTGCAACGCTTCAATGCCCTCTACGAGGGCGTGGCGGTGAACCCGGAGGGAACCCGCCTGTGGCTGGCGGCCGAGCGCCAGGGCCGGGGTATCCTCCGGGTGGATCTGGATGGCGAGGGTCCCTGCGCCGACGGCTGTATACTGCTCGCCGAGGACAAGCGCATTCTCTCGCCGCCAGCCCTCGGCGAGCGGGAACTGGCGGCGGATTTCAGCGCCCTGGCCATGCATGGCGGCAAGCTGTTCACCCTGGAGCGCCTGGCCCATCGCCTGTGTCGCCGCGACCCCGACACCGCCGCGGTGGAGCATTGCTGGTCCTTCGCCGCCACGGTATTGGCGCCCCGGCGCCTTTACGACACCCCCTTTGGCATGGCGGAGGCCCTGTGGCTGGATGACGAGGGCGCCTGGATCGGGGTGGACAACAACGAGCAGCTCCGCGCCGACGGGGAAGTCCGGCCGGTCATCTGGCAGTTTGCCCCTCCGCCCCGGGGGTGGCTGGCGGTGGAGCCAGCCCCGTCCGGACAGACTGATTGAACGATGAACCGGGCGGCCTATCACCGCCCCAGCCCATGGAAACTCTATGACCGACACCCTGGATCTGAGCCTGGAAGGCGTGGAGCGGCGCTCCCTCGCCGAGTTCACCGAACAGGCATACCTGAACTACTCCATGTATGTGATCATGGATCGCGCCCTGCCCCATATCGGCGATGGGCTCAAGCCGGTGCAGCGCCGCATCATCTACGCCATGAGCGAGCTGGGCCTCAGGGCCAGCGCCAAATACAAGAAATCGGCGCGCACCGTGGGGGATGTGATCGGCAAATTCCACCCCCACGGCGACAGTGCCGCCTACGAGGCCATGGTGCTGATGGCCCAGCCCTTCAGCTACCGTTACCCGCTGGTGGACGGCCAGGGCAACTGGGGTTCGCCGGACGATCCCAAGTCCTTCGCCGCCATGCGCTACACGGAATCGCGACTCACGGCGTTCTCCGACCTGCTGCTGGGGGAGCTGTCCCAGGGCACGGTGGACTGGAAGCCCAACTTCGATGGCACCCTGGAGGAGCCGGCGGTGTTGCCCGCCCAGGTGCCCCATGTGCTGCTCAACGGCACCACCGGCATCGCCGTGGGCATGGCCACCGATATCCCGCCCCACAACCTGAGGGAAGTGGCCAGTGCCTGCATTCGCCTGCTGGATCAGCCCAAGGCCACCCTGAACGAACTGTGCGAGCACATCCAGGGACCGGATTTCCCCACCGAGGCGGAGATCATTTCCTCCCGGGAAGACATTCTCGCTGTCTATCAGTCGGGGCGCGGGTCGGTGCGCATGCGGGCGCTGTGGACCCGGGAGGATGGCGACATCATCGTCACCGCGCTGCCCCACCAGGCATCGCCCGCCAGGATTCTCGAGCAGATCGCCGGCCAGATGCAGGCCAAAAAGCTGCCCATGGTGGCGGATCTGCGGGACGAGTCGGACCACGAAAACCCCACCCGCCTGGTGATCGTGCCCCGCTCCAACCGGGTGGACCTCGAGGCGTTGATGAGCCACCTGTTCGCCACCACCGACCTGGAGCGAACCTACCGCGTCAACCTCAACATCATCGGTGTCGATGGCAGGCCGGGGGTCAAGCCCCTCGATGTCATCCTGCGGGAGTGGCTTGGCTTCCGCCTCGCCACCGTGCGGCGCCGACTAGAGCACCGGTTGGGCAAGGTGCGGGCGCGGTTGCACATTCTGGAGGGCCTGCTGATTGCCTTCCTCAATATCGACGAGGTGATCGCCATCATCCGTCACGAGGACGAACCCAAGGCGGAACTGATCAGGCGCTTCGGTCTCAGTGACTTGCAGGCGGAGGCCATACTCGATCTCAAGCTGCGCCACCTGGCTCGCCTCGAGGAAATGAAGATCCGCGGCGAACAGGACGAACTGGCCGCCGAACGGGATGAGTTGGAAAAAATTCTCGGTTCCGAAACGCGCCTCGGAACCCTGGTGAAAAAAGAGCTGCAAGCCGCTGCCGAGCAGTACGGCGACCCGCGCCGTTCGCCGATCGTGCAGCGCGCCGAGGCGGAGGCTTTCTCGGAAAAGGACCTGATCGCCACCGAACCCGTCACCGTGGTGCTGTCGGAGAAAGGCTGGATCCGCGCCGGCAAGGGCCACGACCTGGACCCCGCCGCCCTTGGCTACAAGTCCGGCGATGGGTTCCTCGCCGCGGCGCGGGGCCGCAGCAACCAGGACGTGGTGATCCTCGACTCCAGCGGACGCAGCTACAGCGTGCAGTCCCACAACCTGCCCTCGGCTCGCGGGCAAGGGGAGCCCCTCACCGGGCGCCTGTCGCCACCCTCCGGCGCCACCTTTGTCGGTCTGTTGATGGGGGATGACAAAATCCCGGTGTTGATGGCCACGGATGCCGGCTACGGTTTCATCGCCCGACTCGGTGACTTGCAGAGTCGCAACCGGGCCGGCAAGGCCGCCATCACCATTCCCGCCGGGGGGCGGGTGCTGCCTCCCACAGTGATTGACAATCTCGACGAGGGGTTGCTGGTGGCGGTGAGCAACGAGGGCCGCATGCTGGTATTCCCGGTCACCGAATTGCCGGAACTGAGCAAGGGCAAGGGCAACAAGATTCTCAGCATCCCGTCGTCGCGGCTGGCCAGCCGCGAGGAGTTCATGCTGGGTGTGGCCGTGGTTTCCCCCGGTCGCCAGTTGCTGGTGCACTCCGGCAAGCGTTACCTCAACATGGGCCTCTCCGACCTGGAGCACTACCGGGGTGAGCGCGGCCGCCGCGGCAACAAGCTGCCGCGGGGATTCCAGAAGGTGGACCGGGTGGAGGTGGCGCCATCTGTGTAAAGTCATGTAAAGGTGGTGGATGCCGCAAGGGTCGCGGTCAACCATGGCTGGCGCCAGCCGCTACCCAGTGGATGGCGCCGCTGGGCGTCTCCGGGGCCCGTCGTTCGCGAGCCTCGCTGGCAATAACAACACGGGAGGAATGCGCAGATGAAAGACCTGACCCTCAACCGCCGCCAGGCCCTGAAACTCGGCGCGGGCATCGCCGCCGGCATGGCCCTGGGCGGGCCGCTGTTCGCCATGCAGTCCAAGGGCGAGCCCATACTGCGGGCCATTCCCGGCACCGGGGAACAACTGCCGGTGATCGGCGTGGGCACCAATAACTACAGCGTCACCGACCCGGCCGACATCGCCGCCCGCCGAGAGGTGTTGGCCAGCTTCCCCAGGCTCGGTTGCAAGGTGATCGACACCGCCCATGGCTATGGCGAGTCGGAGGTGGTGATTGGCGACATCCTCGAGGAGATTGGTGGCAGGGAGCACTACTTCATTGCCACCAAGACCCCCATGCGGGGCGATTTCTCCAACCCTGACGCCGTGGTGCAGGATTCCTTCGATCGCCTGCGGGTGGAGACCATCGACCTGATGATGATCCACAACCTGGCGGGCCTCGACGAGCTGACCCCGGCGCTGGTCCGCGCCAAGGAAGCCGGCCGTCTGCGTTATATTGGCCTCAGCACCTCCAACGACGCCCAGTATCCCGCGGTCATGGAGGCCATGGGCCGCTATCCTTTCGATGTGGTTCAGGTGGACTACTCCATCGACAACCGCGGTTCCGCCGACAGCATCCTGCCCCTGGCGGCGGAGCGGGGCATGGGGGTGATGATCAACATGCCCTTCGGCGGTCGCCGCCGCGCCGCCTCCCTGTTCTCCCAAGTGGCCGATCGTCCACTGCCGGATTTCGCCGCCGACATCGACGCGACGAGCTGGGCCCAGGTGTTCCTGAAGTTCGTGCTGTCCCAGCCCATGGTGACGGTGGTGATCCCCGGCATGACCCGGGTTGCGCATTTGGAGGACAACGCCGCCGCCGGTCGCGGTCGCGTGCCGGACGCCGCCCTGCGCCGCGAGATCGAGCGCTACTGGGACGAAATCATCGCCTGACCACCGTGCCGCCCGCCCGGCGCCGTCAGGGCGCCGGGGGCACGATCGCGGTCTCGCCAACGCGGCGCAAGAGTAGGCGGCGCCGGGTGGGGCGGGATTTCCTCCAGCGGCTCACGCCCACTGTCCGGTAACTGCCCATGGTCTCCCTGTTTCATCGCCTGGTGAACCGTTCCATCGATATCCGCACTGGCGAGGGCGCCGCCCTGGTGTGGTCCGGCCTCTATTACTTCGTCCTGCTTTGCGCCTGGTACATACTCAGGCCCATCCGCGACGACATGGGCGCCGCCGGCGGCGTGGACAATCTCGCCTGGCTGTTCCTGGGCACCCTGGTGGGGATGATGATCCTGCATCCCATCTTTGCCGCCATGGTCAGCACCATGCCCCGCCGGCGATTCATCAAGCTGGTGTACCGCTTTTTCCTGGTCAAGCTGGTGCTGTTCTATCTGGTGTTCCAGGTGGTGGAGTCCACCAGCGAGGTGTGGGCCGGTCGGGTTTTCTTTATCTGGAGCAGTGTCTTCAACCTGTTCGTCGTCTCCGTCTTCTGGTCGTTCGTCAACGATATCTTCCGTCCCTCCCAGAGCAAGCGCCTGTTCGGGGTGATCGCGGTGGGGGGCACGGCGGGGGCCCTCACCGGTTCCACCATCACCTCTTTCATGACCGGCCTGGTGGGACCCATGGCCCTGCTGCTGGTGGCCGCCGCCCTGCTGGAACTGGCGGCGCGAGTGGCCGCGCACCTGGGCGGCACGGAGGAAAAGCTGGCCACCGCCGCGGCGCGGGACGAGCAGGACCCCGGTCGCGCCATCGAGATGGATGCGCCGAAGCCGGGTGAAATTCCCGAAGTCTCCCAACGGGTCGCCGCCAAGCAGGCGGAGGTGATCGGCGGCGGCTGGTTCGAGGGTGTTCGCCATGTGGCGACATCCCCCTACCTGCTGGGCATCGCCCTGCTGATGCTGATGTTCACCATCGTGTCGACCTTCCTGTACTTTCAGCAGATTGCCATCGTCAACGAGGTCTTCGGCGACGACCGCGCCGCGCGCACCCAACTGTTCGCCAACCGCGACCTTGTCGTCAACGCCCTCACCCTGAGCATTCAGATTTTCCTCACCGGCCGCATCCTGCGCTGGGTAGGTATCGGCGCGGCGCTGGCCTTCCTGCCGCTGGTGAGCTTCATCGGTTTCGGCTTTCTCGCGGTGGCGCCGGTGCTGGTGGTGGTGATCGCCTTCGATGTGCTGCGCCGCACCGGCAATTTCGCCATCCAGCGTCCCGCCAGGGAGGCCCTCTACACGGTGTTGCCGCGCACCGACAAGTACAAGTCAAAGAACTTCAACGACACCTTCGTCTACCGCGCGGGGGACCAGATCGGCGCCTGGTCCTACACTTTCATGTTGTGGCTGGGTGTCGGCCTGTCGGGGCTGGCGCTCGCCATGCTGCCAGTGTCGGCGCTGTGGTTCGTGCTTGCCCTGTGGCTGGGATACAAGCACCGGACCTACAACGGAAGTGGCGGCCAAGCGGGCAATTAGGGAGCCTCCCGAGCCGTTGTGGCGGTTTGCTTTTCCCGCTGGCTGGGATTAGGGTTGTGTGGCCTCGTGCCCGCCGGGCACTGTCGGCCGCTACCCCCCCCCTCAAGGAGAAAACAACATGAATGTCGATGAAACCGTGCAGATGATGACCGACCTCACCGCCCTGTACGGGCTCAAGATCGTCGTCGCCCTGGTTATTTTCTTAGTGGGTAAATGGCTTGCCAGGAGCGTATCCCGCCTCGTCGACAACACCCTCGGCAAGCGGCAGGTGGACCCGGCGCTGCGCTATTTCCTGTCCAGCCTGGTGTTCTACGGCCTGTTTGTGTTCGTGATCATCGCCGCCCTCAGTCAGGTGGGCATTCAGACCGCCTCGCTGATCGCCGTGGTGGGTGCCGCCGGCCTCGCCGTCGGTCTGGCCCTGCAGGGCTCCCTGGCCAACTTCGCCGCCGGTTTTCTCATCCTGCTGTTCCGGCCCTTCAAGGCCGGCGACTATATCGAGGCGGCGGGAACCGCCGGCACGGTGGAAAAGATCCTGATTTTCACCACCGAGCTGAAGACACCGGACAACAAGCAGGTGATCATTCCCAATGCCGCCATCACCGCCGGCAATATCGTCAACTATTCGGCCCGGGACACCCGCCGCGTGGACCTGGTGATCGGCGTCAGTTACGGGGACGACCTCGACAAGGTCAAGTCCGTGCTGCGGGAGGTGGTGGAAGCGGATGAGCGGGTGCTCAAGGAGCCGGCGGTCACTATTGCCGTGTCCCAGTTGGGGGACAGCAGCGTGGACCTGATCGTGCGCCCCTGGGTGAACACCGCCGACTACTGGCCGGTGTACTGGGAACTCACCGAGGCCATCAAGAAGCGCCTTGACCGGGAAGGCATCACCATCCCATTCCCGCAGCGGGATGTGCACCTGCGCAAGATCGCCTGACGCTGGGGGAGCCAACCCATGGGTGTTGTGACCTGGATTCTCCTGGGGCTGATCGCCGGCGGCCTGGCCAAGTGGATCATGCCCGGCCCCGACCCGGGAGGGCTGGTGGTCACGACGCTGATTGGCATGGCGGGGGCCTTTGTCGGGGGCTTCGTGGGGGCCCTGCTGGGCTTCGGCGGCGTGCGGGATTTGAGCGTCGCCAGCCTCGCCACCGCCATTGCCGGCGCCCTGGCCCTGTTGGCGCTGTATCGCCTGGTGCGCAGGTTGCGGCGGGGCTAGCCAGCCTCGGCCCGTAGCCAGGCTCGGCCCTAGGTAGTCAGCCTCGGCCCTAGAAAGTCCCCTGTTGCAGGCTGGCGATGCCGTCCCTCACCAGTGCCTCCCGGTTGCCGATCAGACGGAACAGGCCGTCCACGGTGCGGGCGGTGACATATTCGTCGAGCTCCCCCTCGGCCACCCACGGCTCGTCCCCGGACAGGTCGCCTCCCAGCAGCCCGGCGGCCTGGTGGGCGCGCAACAGCTCGCCATGGAGCTTCACCGCGCCGCTTTCCACGAGATTCTCCGCAATCACCGGCAGCAGGGCCTGATGCACCGCCTCTCCGGCCACGGCCCGCAGATGGTCGGTGGCGGCTGTCTTGCCCGCCTCGAACAAGCTCTGCCTATCGCCGCTGTCCAGGGTGGCCAGCACCGCTTGAAGAATGGGGGCGGCCCCGGGCACGGCATTCTCGGCGGCGCGGTTCATCAGGGTCTCCAGCAGGGCGGCGCGGGGATTGTGGTGAAAATCCCGGGCCACGTCGATCACCAGGCCCATCGGAGGCGGCAGCAGGATACGCACCAGGGGGTTGTCGAGGAAGCCGCCCTCCACCGCTAGCCCCTGGACCACGGTGGTGATGCCCCGACCGAACTGGCGGGTAAAGTGGGACGTCAGGGTTTGGCGCAGCTTGGCTTCCGTCGCCAGTTTCATGTTGTCGACGGACCCGGCGCAGGCGGCGAGCAGAAGTGCCGCCGCCAGCAGGGGCAGTAGTCGCAGGGTTGTGCGGGGCATGGAGATACCTGACGATAGGGCCAGTGGTGGGGAGAGCAGCCGGGGTGGCCGTCGCGGCGGCATTCTAGCCGCTGGCGGCTTTTGCGCAAGAGTGGCAGGCCAAGTTTTTTCGACGGGCGCGCTGGTACCGGCGCCCGTTCAGGGGCTTTGGGGGGCTATTCGTCGAGCAGCGTCTTGAGCTCCCGCAGCCTGTCCCGCACCGCTTCGCGGGTCAGCGGTTCGCCGCTCTGTTCTTCCAGGGCTGGCGCCCGGTCCACTTCCAGTTCCTCGCCGGCCAGCACCCGCTGGATCAACTCGCGATAGGCGGCGGCATAGAGGGGAAAGGAGCGACCTTCAGGGAGGGTGGCCATATGGTGCCAGCCCACCTGGCGGCCCGCCAGGTACACCGCCGGGTGGGACCAGGACTGGGCATTCTTGGGGCTCGGGGCATTGGCCGCCTCCCGGTAGGCGGTCAGTACAGGCGGCAATCCTTCGGAGGCGAGGGCGTCCTCGCAGGCCCTCAGCATGCGGTGCAGGGTGGGCAGATAGTCGGATGCCTCGATCACCTGCCTGGCGGCCCGCAGGATCTGGTCGTCGCGGAACGGCGCCAGGGTCTCCTTCCACAGTCGTTTGGCCTGGTTGAGCACGGTGGTGTCGCCGAAGGCGGCATGGTACTGATTGTGGTAGTTGACCCGGAACAGGGTGAACACCTGGTTGATGGTGTCCACCAGGGCCGGATCCTGCTGGCGCTGCTCAACCCGCCCAGCTGCGGTCGGTGAGGTCGTCGACGAGGCTGCGATGTCGCGTACTGACTGAGGCACCAGTTGATTGGCGTCTTTCATGGCTAGGGTCACCTTCGATGGCCCGGCGGGCCCACTGGCGTTTCACATGCTGGAGGAACTTGGTGTTCCAGGAATTGGTGGCGTGGCCGTTCTCCCGCCAGAACAGCACGAAGGCCGGCAGCTCCCGCTCGGCAAAGGCGCGGGGAATATTGGCCAGGCTCAACACCTCATAGAGATCATTGCTGGGTTGCCAGCCATTGTCCAGGGGGCGCGGCTCGCTGTCGTGCTCCAGGGCGGCGGTGTAGCGCGCCCACTGGCGCTTCACATGGCGCACAAAGTCGGAGTTCCAGGTGCCGCGCCGCTCCCCGCGCTCGCGCCAGTAGAGGATGAACTCCGGCACGGCGTCCTCGACGAAGTTGCGGCTGATGCCGGCCTGCTCCACGAGGATGGTCACCGCGTCGATGGATGGCTGCCAGTCGCCGGTCATGATGCATTCGCGCCCCAGCCGGGCGTTGCGCGCCTCCTCTTCTCGCCATAGGCGCAACACCTGCTTGAGGAACTTGGCATTCCAGCTGTGGCGGGGTTCGCGGCGTTCCGTCCAGTAGGTGACGAACTCGGCGATCTGCTGTTCGATAAAGTCCGGGGGAATGCCGTACTGGCCCAGCTGCTCCACCACATCCGGCGCCGGCGCCCAGTCGCCGCGCAACAGGCGTGTTGGACTGCGCGGCTTGCCAGGGGCAGTGAGCGATGTCGGGTCGTGGGCGGGCTGACCGTCGGGGAAGGCGAAGCAGAAGTCCCGAGTCATGGTCTGGGGGCTGTCGTCAATGACCAGCACGCCCTTGTCCCGCAGGCTGGTGGAAACGCGCCGCAGATCCTGCTCGGACCAAAAAGGCAGCAGTTCCCGCAATCTATCCCTGGCAACCCGGTACCAGGTCAGGTTGCCGCGCGCCTCCCCCGGCGAGAGGCTCAGGACATCGGCCAGCAACTGGTACAGCAGGGCCTCCTCCAGTCCCAGGGTGGCGGCGAGTTGCGGGGATATCAGCAGGTGTCGTTCGGGGAGCAGTGGCATGGCGGTACTTTAGCAGAAGTTGCCTGTGCGGAAGTTGCTTGTGCAGAAGTTGCTTGTGCGGAAGTTGCCTGTGCATGGGTTTCACATCACAAGTTTCATGATGCACCGCTTGCCATGTGAAGCTTGCCATGTGAACTGTGTTACGCCAAACCCACGGGTTTATACTCCCCCCTTTCCAGACTCACCAAGGACGACGCCGTGGCCAAGAAACCCGCAACCGCTTATGTGTGCAACGAGTGCGGTGCCGACTACGCCAAGTGGCAGGGCCAATGCGGCGAGTGCGGCGCCTGGAACAGTCTCGGCGAAGTGCGCCTGGGGGCCGCCAGAGCGGGGGGAGCTCGACGAGGTGGCGGTTTTGCCGGCGCCGCCGATGGCGCCGTCAAGGTGCTGGCGGATATCGCCGTGGACGAGGTGTCCCGCATCGCCACGGGCGCCGCCGAGCTGGATCTGGTGCTGGGGGGTGGCTTGGTGCCCGGCTCCTGTATCCTGATCGGCGGCGAACCGGGGGCGGGCAAGAGCACCCTGTTGTTGCAAACCCTGTGTCACCTGGCGGGACGCCTCAGCACCCTCTATGTCACCGGCGAGGAATCCCCCCAGCAGGTGGCGATGCGCGCCCAGCGCCTCGGCCTGCCCCTTGACCAGGTACGGGTAATGGCGGAGACCGCCACCGAAACCGTGTGCGCCACCAGCGAGCAGCTCAAGCCCGGCGTGCTGGTGGTGGATTCCATCCAGGTCATGCATCTCGACGACATCCCCTCGGCCCCGGGCAGCGTGTCCCAGGTGCGCGAGAGCGCCGCCATGCTGGTGCGCCTCGCCAAGCGCACCGGCACCGTGCTGTTGCTGGTGGGGCATGTCACCAAGGATGGCAGCCTCGCGGGCCCCAAGGTGCTGGAGCACATGATCGACTGCTCGCTGATGCTCGAGGGTTCCCAGGACAGCCATTTCCGCACCCTGCGCAGCCACAAGAACCGCTTTGGCGCGGTCAACGAGCTGGGGGTTTTCGCCATGACGGAAAAGGGACTGCGGGAAGTGGCCAATCCGTCCGCCATCTTTCTGCAAAGGGGGGAGGAAATCGCCTCCGGCAGCGCGGTCATGGTGATCTGGGAGGGCACCCGCCCCCTGCTGGTGGAACTCCAGGCCCTGGTGGACGACAGTCACCTGGGCAACCC
>JBJHDJ010000049.1:0-11175 GCA_050486485.1 Porticoccaceae bacterium | reverse complement strand
GAGGGGGGGCTGGCGGAGGTATTCAATGGCCAGGGGCGGGTGCGGCTTGAAGTTCGCATCGACAACGGCCTGGCCAGCGGACAGGTCTTCGCGCCCATCCACTGGAGCGACACCTTCGCCGCCGCCGCCCGGGTGTCCACCCTGTTCGCGCCCATCACCGATCCCCTGTCCGGGCAACCGCAAAGCAAGTTCGCACCGGTCGCGCTGAGACCGCTGGCGGTTGCCCGCTGGTTGCAGGTATTGAGCCGCCGTCCGCTGGATGTGGCGGAATTCGACCACTGGGTACGGGTTCCGGTGTCAGGGGGCCATCGCTATCTGCTGGCGCTGGCCAGTGACAACAGCCTCGACCCGCGCGCCTGGCTGGCGGGCTGCGCCGAGGGCGCGCAGTTCATCGAGTTCGAGGATGCCGCCAGCGGCCTGTGGCGAGCCCTGGCGACCAACGACGACCGACTGGAACTGCTGGTGTTTGCCGCCCGGCTACGCCGCGATCTGCCGGAACCCGTCTGGCTCGGGCAACAACTGGGCAGAACCCTCGATCACAAGCCCTGGCCATTGCTGGCGGGCCGGGATCCTGGTGGCGAGGACCGTGGCCGGCTGATCTGCTCCTGCTTCGAGGTGGGGGAGCTGTCCATCCGTCGCGCCATCGCCGGCGGTTGCGACAGCCCGCAGGCCCTCGGCGCCAGCCTGCGCTGTGGCACCAACTGTGGCTCCTGCGTGCCGGAACTGAAACGCCTGATCGGCGATGTCGCCGCGGGTGGCGACGCCCAGCGCGGTTCGGCCTCGCGCTCAACCAGACAACCACAGAAAGCCGAGACCACACCGCAAAAGGTACAGCCATGAACAAAGTCATTCCCTTCCAGGCCCAGGATCGGGCCTCGCCCCCTGTTGGCGGCAGCCCCTCCCACCGCGGCGAAGTCTGCCTGGTGGGGGCTGGCCCAGGCGACCCGGAGCTGATCACCCTGAAGGGGCTGCGCGCCCTGGAAGGGGCCGATGTGGTGGTGTTTGACCGCCTCGCCAACCCGGCCCTGTTGGAGCATGCCCGCCCGGATTGCGAGCGTATCTTCGTGGGCAAGCGCAAGGATCGTCACAGCCTGCCCCAGGAGCGGATCTGCGACCTGTTGGTGGCCCTGGCCCGCCTCGGCAAGCGGGTGGTGCGGCTCAAGGGTGGTGACCCCTTCATCTTCGGGCGCGGTGGCGAGGAGATCGACCGCCTGGAAGCGGCGGGCATACCCTGGCGGGTGATTCCGGGCATCACCGCCGCCACTGGCTGCGCCGCCAGCACCGGTATCCCCCTGACCCACAGGGACTGCGCCCACGCCCTGACCTTTATCACAGCTCATCGCCGCGACGGCGAACTGTCGTTCAACTGGCAACTGGCATTGCAGGACCAGCAGACCCTGGTGTTTTACATGGGCCTGTCGGTGATCGAGGAGATCGCCACGGGCCTGATGGCGCGGGGCAAGGCGCCGGGTACGCCATTGGCGGTTATCGCCAATGGCACGGGCGGCGATCAACGGATGGTGGTATCGACCCTGGCGTCTATCGCCGATGCCTTGGCGGGTGTCGATCTGCCGTCCCCGGCGCTGATCGTGGTGGGGGAGGTAGCCGCCATGCGCGGTCACCTGTCCAGCTTGGCATCACAGTTCCCTGTCGCCGACGCCTGCTGCTGAACCTGTCTCGGCATGGCGTTTTCCCGTGGAGCAGTCGGAGCCCCGTCAGAACCCCTTCAGAACTCTACCCCTTCAGAACTCTTTCAGGAAAACAGCCTGCCCGCCAGCACGGCGATGGCGGTTTCCACCTTGAGGATTCTGCTCCCCAGGGAAACCGCTTCGAAGCCGCAGGCCACCAGCTTGTCCACTTCATAGGGAATGAACCCTCCCTCGGGGCCAATGGCCAGGGTGAGGGGGTCACGGCAGCCCATGGGGCAGGGACTGTCCGCGTAGGGGTGGGCCACCAGGGGACGGGTTCCGGCGGCGATGCCGGGCAATGTATCTTCCACGAAGGGTTTGAAGCGCTTGTGCAGGAACACCGTGGGCAGCCGGGTATCGACCCCCTGTTCCAGGCCCAGCAGCAACTGCTCGCGAATGGCCTGGTCCGTCAGCCACGGGGTCTGCCAATAGCTTTTTTCCACCCGGTAGCTGTTCACCAGGTGAAGTTGCTTGATCCCCAGGGTGGCGACCGCCTGAAAAATGCGACGCAGCATCTTGGGGCGGGGCAGGGCCAGCACCAGGGTGAGGGGCAGGGGGGCGGGCGCTGGTTGGTCGAGGACGACCTCCAGTTCGACGGTGGACGCCGTGACCGTCAGCACCCTGGCGGTGCCAAGGGCGCCGTCGATCTCCCCGGCCTTGAGGGTGCTGCCGGGGCTGACCGCCAGCAAGTCCCGCAGGTGCCGGGCGCGGCTGCCATGGACCGTGATCCGATTGTCGCCACTGCGCTGTGATGCGTCGAACAGTAACAGATTCAAGGGATGCCCAGTGCTGGCGGGAAGGGGTCGATGTCTGCCGGGGATTACTGATCGAGCAGTTTGGCCAGCACCCGGCAGGCATCGGTTTCGGTAAAGATGCCGGCAAGCTCCCCCTGGTCGAGGACGATCACCGCGCCCATGTGGCGCTCCGCCATCAGCGCCACCACCCGGTCCAGGGGGTCGTCGATATCGGCGGCGAAGGCGCGGGTGGGCACGATATCACTGACCAGCAATTCCTCGTCCTGGCTGATGCGGTGGGCGGGCAGGGTAAAGCGCTCCACATCCCGCAGGGAGATCACCGATTCCACCAGGGTGCCGTCCATCACCGGCAGGTGATGGACTTTAAGCTTGTCCATCAGGGCCTTGGCCTGGGAAAGGGTGGCGGTGATGGCGATGGTGGTTGGGGAGGCGGTCATGACCTCCCGGAGGGTCGGTTTGCCTGTGTTGTTCATGCGGCTCTTCCATCGGGTTTGGCGCTATTGTCTTTGAGAAGGGCGCGTCTGGCAACAATCTTATGCCCATTACGCTTTGATTTAATTCAGGAAAATGGAAAGAAATGGGTCGGCTGCCGCTGGTGGCCACCCTCAGCTCCAGGACGCGTGCCCAGCGCGTTGCGGGAACGCGTCAACCCGCCCCTGGCTGCGGGGTGGCGGCAACCAGGGATCAAGGAGGCCCAGGTTTGAGGCCCGGGCCGGCCCAGTAGTGCCCGTCAACGGCTTTCGCGGATCTCCGCCCGGAGCGCCTTGATCTCGTCGTCGGTAATGGGTGAAAACTCCCCGAGACCGCAACTGGCCCCCGGGTAGTAACCGCCACCGAAGTTCTCCAGCACCCGGATGCTGTCCACATTGCACAGCACGCTCAGGGAAGTGCGATACATGATGGGCTGGTTGCGCCTCAGGCTGGGGCAGGCGTGGGGCAGGGTGTTGAGATAGTGATCGCGACCGGTCATGCGGAACACGATCCGCTGCCGGTCCAGCACCTCGACGCCATTGATGCGGTTGAGGGGGATGCAGTTCCTGCCATCGGCCGCCTCGTCGGCGTTGTCCTGCTCCGCCGCGGCGGGCAGGGCAACCAGTCCGAGGGCGAGGGTGAAGGCCGTTGCCAGCAGAGTCACTAAACGCATGGGTTACCTCCTTCCAGGGTTGTTATCGGTAACTATAACGGATTATTCGAGCGTATGTTGACGGCTTCCGCCGCGGAAATATAGCGAGAATCCACGAACAGCGCCATGATCGCGCGCCGTTGGCCAAGGGGCAAGGGAAGGAAGCAGCTGACGGGGAAAGCCCGCCCGCCCTTGGGCGGGCAGGAAAGGTCAGCCGTAGAACGCGGTAAAGGTGTCGATAAACTGATTCAGCATATCCGCCGGCAGGTCGTTGATGCCGGCCGCCGCGGCGCGGCCGCCGCCGGTGGGGAACTGTTTGCACAGATCCACGGCGCCAGTCTTGTTGCTGAGGGGGGCGCGCACGCTCACCAGGTAGTTGCCATTGCGGCGTTCGGTGATGATGGCGTGGGCGCGATTGGGGTGGTTGTTGGCCAGGTCGTTGCTGTACACGCCACTGACACGCCGCGCCCAGGGTTCGTCCGGCAGCATGAACACCGCGGTTTTGTCGGTCGCCTTCAGGGGGGGCAGGTCGGCGGCCTGTTTCATGTCCTGGCGGTAACCGGTTTCCAGCTTGTCGAAATCCCCGTTGCTGGCGCCGATGAAGTCCAGGGGGTCGGCGAAGCGCACGACGCGCTGGTAGAGCTCCGCGGGGGGGAAGTGAAGATCCTCCAGGGCACTGCCGTAGCCGTTGTAGTTGATGTAGATGCCCAGATCCTCCAGGCGCTTGAGCTGCTGCTCGCTGTAGTTGCTGCCCTTGGCCAGTCCCAGGGCGCTCTTGCGCAGGTTGTCGCCAAAGGCGCCGACGATGGCCCAGCCCCGGAACGCGGCCTTCAGATGGCTGTCCACCAGCAGGCTGGTGCAGACATCCGCCGCCTCGTTGATGATGGTGGAGAGGGCGGGGTGGCTGGGGAGCTGATCGCCGGGGAAGTGGTGGTCCACATAGAACACCTCGGCGCCGGCGGCCAGCACCCTGTCCAGGTCGGCGCGGTTCTTGTCCATGGAGACATCGAGCACGGTGATGCGGTCCCCGGTCCCGGCCTCGACCTGCTTGAGCAGGTCGATATCGCGCTTTACGCCGGTTACCAGCACCGCCTCCCGGGGTTCCGCCAGGCGCAACTGGGTCAGCGCGCAGATGCCGTCGGCATCGCCATTGAATACATCGTAGTCGGTCATGTTCAAGCCTGTTCAGTCAAGGGGTGGTCACTTGGCCGACAAATTGCCGGTAGCGGCCTGCCAGGTGATCACCGATGCGCGGGTACGGACAAATGTAAGCGTCAGACATCAGACATCAGACGTCAGACGTCAGACCCAGAATTAAAGCGTCGAGCGGTAATAGTCCATCAGAATCTGCGCCACCTCGGGGCGGGAAAACTCGGGGGGCGGGGCAATGCCCTCGCTGAGCATCTGGCGCACCTTGGTGCCCGACAGGTTGATGAAATCCTCGGGGGTGTGGTCCGGCGCTTCCCGCATCATCACCACGCGGCCCAGTTTCTTGGAGAAGGCGGTGTTGTCGGCGCGGAAGATCTCGATCTCCAGGGCGCCCTCGGGAACCCTTTCATCAAAGATGGTCTGGGCGTCGAAGGGGCCGTAGTAGTCGCCGACACCGGCGTGGTCGCGGCCGACGATAAAGTGGGTGGCGCCCATGTTCTGGCGGAACACCGCGTGCAGCACCGCCTCCCGAGGGCCGGCGTAAAGCATGTCAAAGCCATAACCGGTGACCATCACCGTGTTCTTGGGGAAGTACACTTCCACCATCTTGCGGATACAGGCATCGCGCACCGGGGCGGGGATGTCCCCCTCCTTGAGCTTGCCCAGCAGCATGTGGATGACGATGCCGTCGGCGCCGAGGCGCTCCAGGGCCATGCGGCACAGTTCCTCGTGGGCGCGGTGCATGGGGTTGCGGGTCTGAAAGGCCACCACCTTGTCCCAGCCCCGCTCGGAAATCTCGTTGCGAATTTCCACGGCGGTGCGGAAGGTGTCGGGGAAGTCCGTCTGAAAGTAGCTGAAATTCAGCACCTGGATGGGGCCGGACAGCAAGGTGTTGCCCAGGGAGGTGAACACCGCGACACCGGGGTGCTTTTCATCCAGGGTGCCGAAGATCTCGCTGGCCATCAGTTGGATCTCATCGTGGCTGACGGTCTCCACCGCTTCCACATCCATGATGGCGAGCACCGGATTGCCCTCCACATTCGGATCCCGCAGGGCGATGCGCTGGCCGGTGGCAATGCCCGACTCCTTGGTGAGGTTGACGATGGGCACGGGCCAGAACAGGCCGCTGGTGGTTCTCATGTCCCTGGCCACGGACAGGGCGTCCGCCTTGTTCATGTAGCCGGTGAGGGGGTTGAAGTAGCCGGCCCCCAGCATCACCGCGTTCGCGGCGGCGGCGGAATTGAGCATCAGGGAGGGCAGGCCCTCCGCTTCGCGGATCAGGGCGTGGTGCTGTTCGGGATCGTAGACAAAGAGCGGGTTGAGCGTGGCGGAACCGTGGGGCTTGATCACTGGTTATCTCCTGCGGGGTGCTATGTCGGGGCCGCCGCCGTGGCGGACAGCCCCAGGCGATGCAATGTTCAGATGCCGGCCAGAAAGCCGTTGCTGTCCAGGTAGTCGATGATGGCCTGGACTTCCTGCTCCAGGGTCATGTCGGCGGTGTTGAGATGAATCTCCGGCTGGGTCGGGGCCTCGTAAGGGTCGTCGATACCGGTGAAATTCTTGATTTCCCCGGCGCGGGCCTTCTTGTAGAGGCCCTTGGGGTCGCGCTTCTCGGCTTCCTGCAGGGGGCAGTCGACGAAGATCTCGATGAACTTCATGCCGGAATCCTCGTGCAGCTTGCGCACATTGTCGCGGTCGGCCCGGTAGGGGCTGATAAAGCTGGACAGGGCGATCACGCCGGTGTCGACAAACAGCTTGGCCACCTCGCCGACGCGGCGGATATTCTCGGCCCGATCCTCGGCGGAAAAGCCCAGGTTCTTGTTGATGCCGAGGCGCACATTGTCGCCATCCAGCCGGTAACAGATCTTGCCCATCTCGAAGAGGGCGCCCTCGAGGGCCACGGCGATGGTGCTCTTGCCGCTGCCGGACAGGCCGGTGAACCACAGGGTGGCGCCCTTCTGGTTGAGCAGGCGGTTGCGGTCGGCGCGGGTGATATCCCCGTGGTGCCAGGTGACATTGGTGGCCTTTTGCTGAGTCATGGGAGCGTTCCTGTCGAGGGTGAATCCGTGATCGGTGTGGCGGGCAAGTTACGCGACAAGCAACAAAAAGTAAAAGTGGTATTTTTTGTATAATCAACCACTATTATTGGTCGTCAAGGTTATCCCGGTCGCCGCCATGAAATACACCCTGCGCCAACTGGAAATCTTCCTCGCCGTGGCTCGCCACAAGAATACCACCGTGGCCGCCGAGGAGCTGCATCTGTCCCAGTCGGCGGTGAGCGCCGCCCTGCTGGCCCTGGAGAACCACTACGATGTGCGGCTCTTCGACCGCTCCGGCAAGAAGCTCGAGCTCAATCCCACCGGCCACTCCCTGCGCAAGAAGGCGGAGTCCCTGCTGGCCCACGCCCGGGAGTTCGACCTGGAACTGGCCCGGCACCAGAGTATCGGCCATCTCAAGGTGGGCGCCAGCTTCACCATCGCCAACCACCTGGCGGTGAATTGCCTGGCGTCCTATCTGGCGGAATTTCCCGAGGCCCAGGTGGAGTTCGCGGTGGCCAATTCACCGGAGATCATCGCCAAGGTGCTCAATTACGAAGTGGACCTGGGCATGGTGGAGAATGCCTCGCCACGCCAGGAGTTGGAATTGATTCCCTGGATAAAGGATGAGCTGGTGGTGTTCTGCAGTCCCGATCACCCCCTGGCCACCAAGCGCGGCCCTCTCAATGAAAGGGATATCGCCAGTGTTCGCTGGATCCTGCGCGAGCCGGAGTCCGGCGCCCGCAAGACCTTCGAAGCCGCCTTCGCGCCCCTGTTGCCGAGGCTCCACATCTATCTGGAATTCAAGCACAACGAGGCCATCAAAAAGGCGGTGGAGGCGGGCCTGGGGGTCGGCTGTCTGTCACAGATCGTACTGCACAACAACTTCCGCGAGGGCAGCCTGGTGCCACTGCGGTTGAGCCGGCGCTTCAGGCTCGAGCGCACCTTCTACCTGGCCCTGGCCGCCAATCGCTACCATATGAATGCCGTGGATAGCTGGCTTCAGACCTGCCAGCGGCTGCCGGGCTGACAGCAGCCTTCGCGGATCAGCCCAGCCTCGTGGCCTTGCCGGGCCGGTAATCCATGCCCTTCAGCACCAGACGGGTGCAGTAGGCGGCGAGGGCGGCGACATCCAGGTTCTGGTCCTGGATGATGTGGTCTCCCCAGCCGTTGCATAGCCCGATCAGGGACTGGGTGGCGAACAGGTAATTGGTGTCGCTGGCGAGGCGACCGGCTTCCACCTCGGCGACAAACATCTGGGTGAGCAGATACCGGTAGCGGCTGCCGTCCTGGCCAAGGCGCTTGAGCCGCTCGGGGGGAAGGTACTGGCGCTGGTCGTTGTAGACCTTGAGCCCCTCGCTGTCGTCCCGATAGCTGGACAGGTGGGACAGGATCACCCGGTGGATTTTTTTCACGAAGGTGTCGTCACTGGCGGCTATGGCTTCCATGCGGCGGACATATTCCCGCAGGGCGTGCAGGCACACTTCCTCCAGCGCCTCTTCCTTGGATTCGAAATAATAATAGAGACTTCCCTGGCGGATCCCCAGCAAGGCGGCGATATCCCGGGTGGTGGCGCCGTGATAGCCCTTGTCCGCGAACACCTTGGCGGCGGCGCCGATGGCGCGCTCGCGACGCTGGTCGTAACTGCCCCGTTTGCGGTTGCCGGCATTGTCCTGGCTTGTGCCCATTGTCCGTCTCTCATCCACCCATTGGCGTCCGTGGCGGATTCTATGGAGGGATAGAAACCCGGTCAATTCAGGATCGGCCCCGGAGAGTGCTAGCTGCTGGCTCCCAGGGCGAGCGCCCTGGCCTGGCGCTGCTGTGTTTCCACGGTGGTCGGCGGGGACGTTGCAAGCCAGGTATCCAGGTGGCGGGCCACCAGTTGCTGGAGGGCGTCGATATGGGCGGGCGCGCTGTTGAGGGCGGCGATATAGCCAAACTGTTCGCCGCCGGCGTCGAGGAAGTACTGCCGGTTCTCCACCGCGATTTCCTCCAGGGTTTCCAGGCAGTCGGCGGCGAAGCCGGGGCAGAAGACCTGGACGTTTCGCACGCCTTGCGCGGCGAGGTCCATGAGTGTCTGGTCCGTGTAGGGCTTCAGCCACTCCTCGCGGCCGAAGCGGGACTGGAAACTGGTGATGACAAAGCCATCATCCACTCCCAAGCGTTCCGTCAACAGTCTCGAAGTCTTGTGACACTGGCAGAAATAGGGATCCCCCTGGTGCAGGTAGCGCAGGGGGATGCCGTGGTAGGACAGCAGCAGGCGTTGTGGCCGTCCATGGGCCTGCCAGTGTTCCTCGATACGCGCCGCCATGGCGTCGATATAGGGTGGAAAGTCGCAGTAGTGGTTGACGAAGCGCAGCTCGGGCAGCCACCGGCGTCGGCTGAAATCCGCCGCCACGGCGTCGAAGGTGGACGCGGTGGTGGTGGCGGAATACTGGGGGTAGAGGGGGAGCACCAGCAATTTGCCGACACCCTGATCCGCCAGCCGTTGCAGGGCATCGGCGATGGACGGGTTGCCGTAGCGCATGGCGAAGTCCACCACCACACGGTCACCAAAGTGGCTGGTCAGTGATTCCGATAGCGCCCGCGCCTGCGCCCTGGTGTGGATCAGCAGGGGCGATCCCTGGTCGGTCCACACCGTGCCATAGGCTTTCGCCGAGCGGCGTGGGCGGATGCGCAGGATGACGCCATGGAGCACCAGCCACCACAGTGGGCGGGGAAATTCCACCACCCGGGGATCCCACAGGAATTGCCCCAGATACCGGCGCAGGGCAGGTGCGCTGGGCTCGTCGGGCGTGCCCAGATTGGTGATCAGCACCCCGATGCGCTCGGGTTGCAGGTGGCTGAAGCCGGGTGAGCCGGTAAAGGTCATGGAGAGTCCAGGGCAGGGTGACTGTGGAATTGTATCAGGGCACCACTTTTACACATAAGTCGGTAAATTGGGCGCACGGCCCCTCAGCGCTTTCGTTAATGGAGCCAATAAGGTGGTGGGTTGGCGGCCGATGGGTCTTGGTAATTCGCCTGCTCATCTATCGCTAGTAAGGCACGCACCTGCAGAGCATCCGTATAAAACAGCTATTGCACGACATGCTGTGGGCGTTGTGTTTCGATGGCATTACCCATGAAATCATGCACCGGGCTATCTTCGCGTCAGACGTCCAGCGTCAGACGTCAGACCGAACTCCCTTCATGTAGACCCTATATCTGAATGCGGTGTAATAGAGGTGCCCATCTATTCATCCACCCATATTTTGCGAATGGGTTCGCCGAAGTCATCGTAAAGGGTTTTCAGGCGGGGTTTGACCTTGGCGGTGCGCGGCGCCACGGCTCGCCGTGGTGGGCGGCGCCGGGACTCGATGCGGGCGATCAGGTCATTGACCAGGGTGCGGCTGGTCTTGGGTCCCGAGAAAATGGGTTTTTGCGGCAGGCTGTGGTCCTCGCGGCCACTGATGCCCCGGGGCACCTGTTCGATCTCGCCGCCCTCGGCCAGATAGCTGTCGACGGCGGCCTGCAGTTGCGCGCGCAACTGGGCCTTGCTGGGGGGCTTTTCCACTAGGCTATTCCACTAAGCTTTTCCACGGGGAGGTCCGCGGGGCAGCCGGCATGACCGGCAACGGGGACATTATGGTGAAATGCAGTCGCCGGGTACAGGGTGCAACGGCCGTGGCTGCAAGGAGCGTTACCCAAGGTTCTGGAAGAGGGCGCGGGAAAAGTGGGCCTGGAGTTTACCAGTGCTGCCACAGGGGGCGCAAATGGCCGGGGGGCGTGGAGTAGCGGCCCAGTTCGGCCCAGGACTGACCGGGGCGATGAAAATCCGAACCCCAGGAAGCGGCCAGATCGAGCTCGGTGCACAGGCTGGCCAGGTCGCGGGTCACCGTGGGGGTCTGGGTGCCGGACACCACCTCCAGGCCTTGGCCCCCCCAACCTTTGAAGGCTTGCGCCAGGGACAGCAGCCGGGCGCGGGTAAGCCCATACTTTGCCGGATGGGCCAGCACGGCGCTGCCACCAGCGCCGCGAATCCAGTCGATGACCTTGTCGGGTTCGGCCCAGTGCTGGCGGATATCCCCCGCCTTGCCGGCGCCGAGGTATTTCCTGAACGCCTCTTCCTCGCTTTTCACGAAACCGCTGGCCACCAGGTGGCGGGCAAAGTGGGGGCGGCCGATTGCGCCACCACCCGCTTGCTGGTTGGCCCCCTCGAGGGGGTTTTCCGCCCCGAGCCGGGCCAGTTTTTCGGCGATGCGTTCGGCGCGGCCGAGGCGCGCCGCGCCCTGGCGGGCCACGGCTTCCTGCATCGAGGGAGCCAGCGGGTCGATATTGAGTCCCAGGATATGGATGCCCACCTTGCCCCAGGTGGTGGAAAATTCCACGCCGGGCACCAGGGTGAGGCCAGGGGGCGGGGCGATACCCTGGTAGGCGGCAACGGT
>JBJHDJ010000048.1:0-11276 GCA_050486485.1 Porticoccaceae bacterium | reverse complement strand
CTGGCGGATCGCTTCGTCACCCCCGGCTCCCGCTGCTACGACCTGGGCTGCTCACTGGGGGCATCACTGCTCGCCATGGCGAGGGCCACCGCCGACCGCCAACGCCAGCTGGTGGGGGTGGACAACTCAGCGGCGATGATCGAGCGCTGCCGGGAAATACTGCTCCGCGAGGGCGTGGCGGCAGGGGCGGAGTTGCTGTGCGAGGACATCAATACCGTGTCCATCGACAATGCCAGCGTGGTGGCGCTCAACTTCACCCTGCAATTCATCCCCCTGGAGAGCCGCGGCAACCTGTTGAAAAAAATCCACGACGGCCTCAACCCCGGTGGCGTGCTGGTGCTGTCGGAGAAGGTGGCCTTCCAGGACCCATACCACAACCAGTTGATGATCGACCTGCACCATGACTTCAAGCGCGCCAACGGCTACAGCGATCTGGAGATCAGCCAGAAGCGCACCGCCCTGGAGACCGTGTTGATCCCGGAAACCCTCGACGCCCACCGGGAGCGGTTACAGGGCGCGGGCTTCGGCAGTATCGACCTGTGGTTCCAGTGCTTCAACTTTGCCTCCCTGATCGCCAGGCGGGCCCCTTGATCGGACTCGACTACCGCCCCCTGCTGGCGTGGCTGGCCGACAGGCCCGCATTCAGCCGCTGGGGCGCGGAGCTGCCCGGCCTGATCGCCGCCGGTCTGAGCGGTGAGCGCTGGGGAGACCTCCACCTCTGGCAACGGGCGTTGCGGAACTTGCCCCCCCTGTCGCCTTCATCCCGGGATTTCACCAACACCGTGCGCATCGGCGAGCCCGAGGACTGCGATGAGTCGGCGCGAACGCGACTGCGGGAAGCCCTGATGGAGCTGCACCCGTGGCGCAAGGGGCCCTTCGAAGTGTTTGGCATCACCCTGGACACCGAGTGGCGCTCGGACTGGAAGTGGGAGCGCCTGGCCCCTCACCTGCCGGATCTCGCTGGCCAGCGCATCCTCGATGTGGGTTGCGGCAACGGCTATCACTGCCTGCGGCTGTCCGGCGCCGGGGCGGAGCGGGTTATCGGCATCGATCCATCGCCCCGCTTTGTGCACCAGTTCCACGCCCTCAAGCACTATTGCCCGGACATCGCCGTGGATGTGCTGCCCCTGGGCATCGAGCACATGCCCGCCAACCTGCACGGGTTCGACACCGTGCTGTCCATGGGGGTGATCTATCACCGCAGGGATCCGGAGGGGCATATCCGCGAATTGATGGGCTGCCTGCGGCCCGGCGGCCTGCTGGTGCTGGAAACCCTGATCGTCGACGACGGTCACGGGGAAGCCCTGGTGCCGGAGGGCCGCTACGCCAAGATGCGCAATGTGTGGTGCGTGCCCTCACCGGCCACGGTGCTGAACTGGCTGGCGAGCGCAGGCCTGGAAAACCCGCGCCTGGTGGATGACACGGTGACCACCACCGCCGAGCAACGGCGCACCGAGTGGATGCGTTTCGAATCCCTCGCCGACTTCCTCGATGCCGCCGACCAGACCCGCACCGTGGAGGGGTATCCGGCGCCGCGCCGCGGCATTTTTCTCGCCAGGATGCCGGACTCAACGGCCCAGCAGTGACTCCACGGACCGGTACGGCTTGCCCAGGGCCTCGGCCACTGCCTCATGGGTGACATGCCCCCGAAGGATATTCACCCCGTGCCGCAGATGGGCGCTGGCGGCGAGGGCGCCCGACACCCCCTGCTCCGCCAAGGCCAGCACCCAGGGACCGGTGAGGTGATTGAGGGCCAGTGTGGAGGTGCGCGCCACCGCGCTGGGCATGTTGGTGACGCAGTAGTGGATCACATCATGGCGCACGAAGACCGGATCGGCCAGGTTGGTGGGCCGCGAGGTGGCGAAACAACCCCCCTGGTCGATGGCCACATCCACCAGCACCGAGCCTGGAACCATGCGTTCCACCACCGACTCGCTCACCACCACGGGGGCGGTGGCGCCGGGAATCAGCACCGAGCCGATCACCAGGTCGGCGCCGAGCACCGCCTGCTCCACGGCGTGCGGATCAGCCAGGGCGCAGTCCACGGCATCGCCGAAGCGCTGCCGCAGCGGGGGAAGCCGGCCGGGGGCGGCATCGAACAGAGTGACCCTGGCGCCCATGCCGACCGCCACGGCGGCGGCGCTGGCGCCCACATTGCCGCCCCCCAGAACCACCACGCTGGCGGGCGGCGCACTCTCCAGCCCCCCCATCAGCACACCTCTCCCGCCCGAGGGTTTTTCCAGGTAATGGGCGCCCACCTGGGTGGCCAGGCGACCGGCAATCTGGCTCATCGGGGTGAGCAGGGGCAGCCGCCCCTGATCGTTGGTGACGGTCTCGTAGGCGATGGCGGTGCAACCGCGGGCCAGCAGCCGATCCGCCAATTCCGGGGCAGCCGCGAGGTGGAGGTAGGTAAACAGGGTGTGGCGCTCGGTGAGCAGGTCATACTCCCGGGGCTGGGGTTCCTTGACCTTGACGATCAGCTCCGCGGCGGCGAAGACCTCGGCGGCGGAGCCCAGCACTGTCGCGCCAGCCTTGCGGTAATCGTCGTCGCCAAAACCGGCGCCCTCGCCGCAACCGGTCTCCACCACCACGCCATGCCCGCTGGCGGTGAGTCGGCGCGCCACCTCCGGGGTCATGCCAACGCGGAACTCCAGGGTCTTGCACTCCTTGGGAACACCGATATCCATTCCACCTCCTGCCTTGGGTTGCACCTCCTGCCTTGGGTTGCACCTCCTGCCTTGGGTTGCACCTCCTGCCTTGGGTTGCACCTCCTGCCTTGGGTTGCACCTCCTGCCTTGGGTTGCCAGTCGACAACCTGTTACCCATGGATGCCGCCGAACGCTCCGGTCGCGCCATGTGCCGAACTCCAGCGCCAAGGTATCGGACTGGCGGCGAAGCGGTAATCCGACACCCGCATGGGACAGCAATCCTGCAACTCAGGCCCTCAACTCAGAGTTGCTTTGCCTTGCCCGGGGTTTTAGGGCAAAATGCCGCGACTTTTTCGCAAAGCCCCAGGAGCAGTCGAAAAATATGGCAAAAGAAGACCATATTGAAATGGAAGGCGAGGTCATCGATACCCTTCCCAACACTACCTTCCGCGTCAAGCTGGAGAACGGCCACATCGTCACCGCCCATATCTCCGGCAAGATGCGCAAGAACTACATCCGTATCCTCACTGGCGACAAGGTGAAGGTGGAACTCACCCCCTACGATCTCACCAAGGGCCGCATCACCTACCGGGCCCGCTGAACCACGCAGTCCTCAGCCCGGCATCCCGGCGGGTCACTCCGCTTCCTCGATCTCCAATTCGATCTCATCGTCGGCAGCCGTGACATGCACGGTACCGCCAGCCTTGGAGAGCTTGCCAAAAAGAATTTCCTCGGCGAGCGGTTTCTTGAGTTTTTCCTGGATCAGGCGGGCCATGGGGCGGGCGCCCATCTTGGCGTCGTAGCCGTGCTGGGCGAACCACTCGAGGGCCTCCTCATCGGCGATGATGACAACCTTCTTGTCCTCCAACTGAGCCTGCAGCTCGGTGAGGAACTTGTCCACCACGGTCTTGATGACATCGGGTTGCAGTGACTTGAACTGGATGATGCCATCGAGACGATTGCGGAACTCCGGGGTGAACATCTTCTTGATGGCTTCCATGGCGTCGGTGCTGTGATCCTGGGTGGTGAAACCGATGGAGGCGCGGCTGGTGAGCTCGGCGCCGGCATTGGTGGTCATGATCAGGATCACATTGCGGAAATCCGCCTTGCGGCCGTTGTTGTCGGTCAGGGTGCCGTGATCCATCACCTGCAGCAGCAGGTTGAAGACATCGGGATGGGCCTTCTCGATCTCGTCCAGCAGCACCACGGAGTGGGGATGCTTGCTGACCGCGTCGGTGAGCAGCCCACCCTGGTCAAAGCCGACATAGCCGGGGGGGGCGCCGATCAGCCGCGACACGGTGTGGCGCTCCATGTATTCCGACATGTCGAAGCGCAGCAGTTCGATGCCGAGAATTTCGGCGAGCTGGCGGCACACTTCCGTCTTGCCCACCCCGGTGGGGCCGGCGAACAGGAACGAGCCGATGGGTTTCTCCCCTTCCCGCAGGCCAGCCCGGGCCAGCTTGATGGCTGTTGACAGGGCCTCGATGCCCTCGTCCTGACCAAACACCACCAGCTTCAGGCGCGGCCCCAGGTTGCGCAGCTGCTCCTTGTCGGAGGCGGACACGCTCTTGGGGGGGATGCGGGCTATCTTGGCCACCACCTGCTCGATATCCCCCACGCCGATGCTCTTCTTGCGCCGCGAAGGCGCCTGCAACTGCTGGTAGGCGCCGGCCTCGTCGATGACATCGATGGCCTTGTCCGGCAGGAAGCGATCGGGGATGTGGCGCGCGGAGAGTTCCGCCGCGGCGCGCAGGGCGCCAGCGGTGAAGCGCAGGTTGTGGTGCTCCTCGAAGCGGGACTTGAGTCCCTTGAGGATTTCGATGGTCTCCTCCACCGTGGGCTCGGTGACATCGATCTTCTGGAAGCGCCGCGACAGGGCGCGATCCTTCTCGAAGATGCCCCGGTATTCCTGGTAGGTGGTGGAGCCGATGCAGCGGATCTTGCCGGAGGTAAGCAGGGGCTTGAGCAGATTGGAGGCGTCCATCACCCCGCCGGAGGCGGCGCCGGCGCCGATGATGGTGTGGATCTCGTCGATGAACAGGATGGCGTGCTCGTGCCTTTCCAGCTCCGCCAGCAGGCCCTTGAAGCGTTTCTCGAAGTCGCCCCGGTACTTGGTGCCCGCCAGCAGGGCGCCGAGATCGAGGGAGAACACCACGCTTTCACTGATGATTTCCGGCACCTGACCATCGACGATGCGCTTGGCCAGCCCCTCGGCGATGGCGGTCTTGCCCACCCCGGACTCGCCCACCAGCAGGGGGTTGTTCTTGCGGCGCCTGGACAACACCTGGCAGACCCGCTCCAGCTCCGGGCCGCGACCCACCAGGGGATCGATGTAGCCCTTCTGGGCCTGCACATTGAGGTTGGTGGAGAACTGCTCCAGCAGGCTTTTTTCACTGGCCTCTCCGCCGCCACCCTCGCCGGGGGATTGGGACTCGGCATTTTCGCGCCCATGCTCCGACTGGTCGGCGAACTTGGCGATACCGTGGGAGATGAAGTTCACCACATCGATGCGGTTGATGTTCTGCATGCGCAGGAAATACACCGCCTGGCTTTCCTGCTCGCTGAAGATGGCCACCAGCACATTGGCGCCCTGCACCTCCTTCTTGCCGGAGGATTGCACATGAAAGATGGCGCGCTGCAGCACCCGCTGGAACCCCAGGGTGGGCTGGGTCTCGGTATTGGGATCGTCGATCGCGATCACCGGCGTGGTGGATTCGATGAATTCATTGAGGTCGCGGCGCAGCATCTCGAAATCGATGCCACAGGCCTTGAGCACCTGGGAGGCGGACTCGTTGTCGAGGAGCGCCAACAACAGATGCTCGACGGTCATGAACTCGTGGCGCTTGTCCCGGGCAAAGCGGAAGGCGCCGTTCAGGGTGACCTCAAGTTCTCTACTCAGCATGGCACATACTCCTACTCAGGCTCCTACTCAGGGTCGTTGGCCGGTTCAATCTCGCACATCAGGGGGTGCTCGTGTTCCCTGGCGTAATTGTTGACCCTGGCCGCCTTCGACTCGGCGATATCCCGGGTAAACTGGCCACACACCGCCCGCCCCTCGGTATGCACTTTGAGCATAACACGAACCGCCAGCTCCCGATCCATGGCGAAGAACGACTCCAGCACCTGCACCACGAACTCCATGGGCGTGTAGTCGTCGTTGAGCATGACGACCTGATACATGGGTGGCTTCTTCAGTGCTGGCTTTGCCTCGTCAACGACGAGGTCATGGGATGGCTGACCGCCGGCCGGGCGGCTCTTGCTGGCATCAATACTCACTCGTGCAACCCGTCTCTTTCCCGTCTGGAATGAATTCAGACTTATTTTAGCCACAGAGAGTTCGGGGAGGGGAAGGAATTTTCAATCAATCCGATAGCCAGGGGCCTCGGGCGCGCCAGGCAGGGGCGCTTCGGGACTGTCAGGGCCAAAGCGGGCGGCAGCAGAGTCGCCGATTGCCGCCATCCATCCCCATCGGGGGACCCATCCCTTGACTTCCAGGCCATTTATCGCTATTAGTTTCGCACCGGATCCGTGAATTCGGAGGTATTGGCGTTCCCCCGACCCAATGCCATCACTATAACTATCACACTAGCTCTACAAGTGGGAGACATCGATATGCCAAAGGGAACCGTCAAATGGTTTAACAATGCCAAGGGCTACGGCTTTATTCTGCCCGAGGATGGGGCCAATGACATCTTTGCACACTTTTCAGCCATCGTCATGGAAGGGTACAAGACCCTCAAGGCGGGACAGGAAGTCTCGTTCGACATCATCCAGGGTGAAAAGGGGCTCCACGCCACCAATATCACCCCCTCCGACACGGCAACCTCCGCGATGCCCCAGGTTGCCGCCCAGGCCAAGGGCTGACACCCCAGGCTCACCCCCACCCTTGCGGGACAGAACCCTTGAGAACCTGCCCGGCACTGCCCGGGCAGGTTCTCAGGGTTATTGACCTCAGGAGATGGCGTCCAGGATAGTGTTCAAGGTGGCGCTGGGGCGCATGGCCCTGGCGGTCAAGTCAGCATCCGGCCGGTAGTAACCTCCGATATCCACCGGCTGGCACTGCACGCCGTTGAGCTCCGCCACGATGTCCGCTTCCTTCTCCTGCAAACGGGCGGCAATCGGGGCAAAAAGGGACTTCAACTCGCTATCCTCGTCCTGGCCAGCCAGGGCCTGGGCCCAGTACAGCGCCAGGTAAAAGTGGCTGCCCCGGTTGTCCAGCTCACCGGCCTTGCGGGACGGCGACTTGTTGCTGTCGAGAAACCTGGCGTTGGCCTGATCCAGGGTTGTGGCGAAGACCTTGGCCTTGGCGTTGCCCGTCACCCGGCCAAAGTGTTCCAGGGATTCCGCCAGCGCCAGGAACTCCCCGAGGGAGTCCCAGCGCAGATGATTCTCCTCCAGAAACTGCTGGACATGCTTGGGGGCTGAACCACCCGCGCCTGTTTCGAACAGGCCGCCGCCGTTCATCAGCGGCACGATGGACAGCATCTTGGCGCTGGTGCCCAGCTCGAGGATGGGGAACAGATCCGTCAGGTAATCACGCAGCACATTGCCAGTGACGGAGATAGTGTCCAAACCCTGGCGGATGCGCTCCAGGGACAGCCGACAGGCTTCGCGGGGCGCCAGCACGCGGATATCGAGGCCGCTGGTGTCGTGGTCCTTGAGATAACGCTCCACCTTGGCGATCAGCTGAGCATCGTGGGCGCGCTTGCTGTCCAGCCAGAACACCGCCGGAGCGCCGCTGGCCCGGGCGCGGGTCACCGCCAGCTTGACCCAGTCCTGGATGGCGGCGTCCCTGGTCTGGCACATGCGCCAGATGTCGCCGGTTTCCACCCGGTGCTCCATCAGGACCTTGCCGCCTTCATCCACCACCCGCACCACGCCATCGGCGGGAATCTCGAAGGTCTTGTCGTGGGATCCGTACTCTTCGGCCTTCTGGGCCATCAGGCCGACATTGGGGACACTGCCCATGGTGGTGGGGTCGAAGGCGCCGTGCTTCTTGCAGTCGTCGATCACCTCTTGGTAGACACCCGCGTAACAGCGGTCGGGGATCATCGCCTTGGTGTCGTGCAACTTTCCGTCCGGCCCCCACATCTTGCCGGAGTCGCGGATCATGGCGGGCATGGAGGCGTCGACGATGATATCGCTGGGCACATGGAGGTTGGTGATGCCCTTGTCGGAGTTGACCATGGCCAGGGCCGGACCCTGGCGGTAGACGGCGGCGAAATCCGCCTCGATGGCGGCGCGCTGGTCTTCCGGCAGGGACTTGATCTTGGCGTAGACATCGCCGAGGCCATTGTTCACATCGACACCGAGGGACTTGAAAGTATCGCCGTGCTTGTCGAACACGGCCTTGAAGAACACCGTCACCGCGTGACCGAACATGATGGGGTCGGACACCTTCATCATGGTGGCCTTGAGATGGAGGGACAGCAGAATGCCGCTGTCACGGGCATCCTCCACCTGGGCGGCGAAGAAATCCCGCAGGGCCACACGGTTCATCACCGCGGCGTCGATGACCTCCCCGGCTTGCAGCTCGGTTTTTTCCTTGAGCACCCGGGTGGCGCCATCGCCGGTTTCCAGTTCGATTCGGACGGCGCTCGCCCGCGCCACGGTCACGGACTGCTCGCTGCCGTAGAAATCACCGCCCGCCATGTGGGCGACATGGGTTTTCGAGTCCGGCGACCAGGCGCCCATCTTGTGGGGGTTCTTGCGGGCATGGGCCTTGACGGAGGCGGCGGCGCGGCGGTCGGAGTTGCCCTCCCGCAGCACCGGGTTCACGGCGCTGCCCTTGACCCGGTCATAGCGGGCCTGAATGTCCCGCTCCTCGTCGTTTTTCGGCTCTTCCGGGTAATCCGGCAGGTTGTAACCCTTTTGCTGAAGCTCGCGGATGGCGGCCACCAACTGCGGAAAGGAGGCGCTGATATTGGGCAGCTTGATGATGTTGGCCTCGGGGGTGGTGGCCAGTTCCCCCAGTTCCGCCAGGTCGTCGCCGATGCGCTGCGCTTCGCTGAGACGTTCCGGAAACTGGGCAATGATGCGGCCGGACAGGGAAATGTCGCGGGTTTCCAGGGCAATGCCGGAGGAGCGGGTGAAAGCCTGGACAATGGGGAGCAGGGAATAGGTCGCCAGTGCAGGCGCTTCATCGGTCAGGGTATAGATAATTTTAGATGTCATGGTCCTTCCTGAGCTACTGGGAAACAGGGTCGTCGCGGGGGTTGTGCGAGCGCCGGTGAGCCGCCGCCTTGGGCATCGCCCGCCAGGTTGGCGGGCGCGCCCCGTATCCGCTCTCCACGGTCAGGCCCGACATGGCGCGAGGTTAGGAACCCGCGCCAGACCGCGGACCATTGCGGGAGAAGGCGTGCTGGCAGCGCAAAACGGCACGATGCTAGCACAGCTGGTCGATCCTGTCAGTGACATACCTGCTCCCGCCCTACGGGCCGCGACGGAAACCCGCTATCATCCGCGCCATGTCAACACTTGTCCGCTTCAACAAGCCCTACGGCGTTCTCAGCCAGTTCAGCGATGGCGACGGCCACCCTGGCTTGGCCCGACATATCCCCCTGAAGGGCGTCTACCCGGCGGGGCGTCTCGACCGGGACTCGGAGGGCCTGCTGTTGCTCACCGACGATGGCGCCCTGCAGGCGCGCATCAGCAGCCCCAGGTTCAAACTGGCCAAGACCTACTGGGTGCAGGTGGAGGGCGAGATCGGCGAGCAACAACTGCAAGACCTGCGCCGCGGCGTGGTTCTCAAGGACGGTGTCACCCTGCCCGCCGAGGCCCGCGCCATGGCGGAGCCAGCGCTCTGGCCCCGCGACCCCCCGGTGCGCCACCGCAAGACGGTGCCCACGGCATGGCTCGAGCTGACCATCCGCGAGGGGCGCAACCGCCAGGTGCGGCGCATGACCGCCGCCGTGGGCCTGCCCACCCTGCGCCTGGTGCGGGTGCGCATTGGTGACTGGACCCTGGACGGTTTGGCGCCGGGGGAATTTGCCGTTGAATCGCTCGCGCCAGCCGAGGACAATAGCGCCCCTCGCCGGCCATCCCGTCCCCGGCCTGGCGGTAATCACTCGCGCCAGCGCCGGCGCAAACCCACAGCACCCAGCGGAAAACCCTGATGTCAGACACCATTCACCTCACTGTCCACCTCACTGTCGCCACCGTGGTCCACCGCGACGGACAGTTCCTCATGGTGCGCGAACGGGACGGCGACCGGGTGGTCATCAACCAGCCGGCGGGCCATGTGGAACCGGGCGAAACCCTGCAACAGGCCGCCCTGCGGGAAACACTGGAGGAAACCGGCTGGCTGGTGGCCCTCACCGCCTTCCTCGGTATCAGCACCTACCACTCCCCCCACAATGGCGCCACCTACTGCCGGGTGAGCTTCGCCGCCGAGCCAGTGGAGGAGCATCCGCACGCGGTTCTGGACAGCGACATCATCGCTCCCCAGTGGCTGGGACTCAGCGACCTGATGGCGGAGGCACCACTGCTGCGCAGCCCCCTGGTGATGAACACCATCCGCGCCTTTCTCAGCGGCAATCACTACCCCCTCGATCTGGTGGGCCATCTGGAGATTGACTCGCCGTGAGCAAGCCGCGGGTGATGGTGGGCATGTCCGGCGGCGTCGATTCCTCGGTGACCGCCCTGCTGCTACTGGAGCAGGGCTACCCGGTGGAAGGCCTGTTCATGAAGAACTGGGACGAGGACGACGGCAGCGAATACTGCACCGCCATGGCGGATCTCGCCGATGCGCAAACTGTGTGCGACCGCCTCGGTATCGCACTGCACACTGCCAGCTTTGCCGCCGAATACTGGGACAATGTGTTCGAGCATTTTCTCGCCGAGTACCGCGCCGGGCGCACCCCCAATCCGGACATCCTCTGCAACCGGGAAATCAAGTTCAAGGTGTTTCTGGAGTACGCGGAGATTCTCGGCGCCGAGCTGATCGCCACCGGCCACTATGTGCGTCGCGTGGACAGGGCGGGCCGCACCCTGCTGTGCAAGGGGGTCGACCCCGCCAAGGACCAGAGCTATTTCCTGCACGCCGTGGACGAGAGCGCCCTGGCCCGCTCTCTGTTTCCCGTGGGGGAAATGCACAAGTCCGAGGTGCGGCGCATCGCCGAAGCCCACGGCCTCGCCACCCATGCCAAGAAGGACAGCACGGGCATCTGCTTTATTGGCGAACGGCGTTTCAAGGATTTTCTGGAGCAATACCTGCCCGCCCAACCGGGGGATATCGAGGACGACAACGGCCGGGTGATAGGCCGTCACGGGGGCCTGATGTACCACACACTGGGCCAGCGCCAAGGCCTGGGCATCGGCGGCATCAAGGGAGGCAGCGAGGAGCCCTGGTATGTGGCCGCCAAGGATTTGGCCCGCAATGTACTGGTGGCGGTGCAGGGCAGCGATCACCCCCTGCTGTTCAGCGACAGCCTGACCGCTTCCAGCATTCACTGGATCAACGGCGAGCCCAACGCCCTGCCCCTGACCTGCGCCGCCAAGACCCGCTACCGCCAGGCCGACCAGTCCTGCGTTGTCCTGCGCCAGGACAACGGCTGGCGGGTGGATTTTGACGCACCCCAGCGCGCCGTCACACCGGGCCAGTCCGTGGTGTTGTACCAGGGTGATATC
>JBJHDJ010000047.1:645-11283 GCA_050486485.1 Porticoccaceae bacterium | reverse complement strand
ATCATGGGCAAGAACCCGGCGGAACTGTTTGACGAATTCGCCGGAAAGCGCCTGATCAATACCTCGGGCGATGTGAAATACCACCAGGGATTCTCCTCCAATCGCCACACCAGTGGCGGGGAGGTGCATCTGGCGCTGGGTTTCAACCCCTCCCACCTGGAGATCGTCTCGCCGGTGGTGATCGGCTCCGCCCGCGCCCGCCAGGACCGCCGCGACGACCACGACGCCAACCAGGTGGTACCCATCATCATCCATGGCGACGCCGCGTTCGCCGGCCAGGGCGTGGTGATGGAAACCTTCCAGTTGTCCCAGACCCGCGCCTACCGCACCGGCGGCACCATCCATATCGTGCTCAACAATCAGGTGGGCTTCACCACCAGCCGCCAGGACGACGCCCGCTCCACGGAGTACTGCACCGATGTGGCGAAAATGGTTCAGGCGCCCATCTTCCATGTCAATGGCGACGACCCGGACGCGGTGATGTTCGTCACCCTGCTGGCCATGGATTATCGCTACCAGTTCAAGAAGGATGTCGTCATCGACCTGGTGTGCTACCGCCGTCGCGGTCACAACGAGACGGATGAGCCCTCGTCCACCCAGCCCCTCATGTACCAGCGCATCCGCCAGCACAAGTCCACCCGCACCCTCTATGCCGAAAAGCTGGTGAAGGAAGGGGTGATCAGCCCCGAGGAGTCCAACCGCCTGCTGGACAGCTACCGGGACAGTCTCGACCGCGGCGAGTACGTGGTGAACAAGCTGGTCTCCACCCCCGACCGCATGCTGTTCGTGGACTGGAGCCCCTACCTTGGCCACGACTGGTACGCCCCCGGGGACACCCGCTACGACCTGCAGCAGTTGCAGGATGTCGCCTACCGCCTGGTGCGGATTCCGGAGGGGCTCGTTCCCCAGAAGCAGGTGGAGAAAATTTACGAGGATCGCCGCAAGATGGCCGGCGGCGCCCTGCCCATCAACTGGGGCATGGCGGAACTGCTGGCCTACGGCACCCTGCTGGAGCAGGGCTATCCAATCCGCATGACTGGCCAGGACAGTGGCCGCGGCACCTTCTCCCATCGCCACGCGGTGCTCTACAACCAGAAGGATGGCGCCGCCCACACCCCGCTACAACACCTGTTCGAAGGCCAGCCGCGTTTCGACCTGTACGATTCCCTGTTGTCCGAGGAGGCGGTGCTGGCCTTCGAGTACGGCTATGCCACCACGGCTCCCAAGGGATTGGTCATCTGGGAGGCCCAGTTCGGCGACTTCGCCAACGGTGCCCAAGTGGTGATCGACCAGTTCATCACCAGTGGCGAGCACAAGTGGGGCCGCCTCTGTGGCCTCACCATGTTGCTGCCCCACGGTTACGAAGGGCAGGGGCCCGAGCACTCGTCGGCGCGCCTCGAGCGCTTCATGCAACTGTGCGCCGAGCACAATATCCAGGTGTGCGTGCCCACCACCCCGGCGCAGATCTTTCACCTCATCCGCCGTCAGGCGATCCGCCCCATGCGCCGTCCCCTGGTGGTGATGAGCCCCAAGTGGATTCTGCGCCACAAGCTGGCCACCTCGACCCTGGAGGAACTCGCCAACGGCGCCTTCCAGACCGTGATCGGGGATGGGGATGTGGATCCCGCCAAGGTGCGCAGGCTGGTCTTCTGCACCGGCAAAGTCTACTACCATTTGTACGAGGAGCGCGCCGCCCGGGGTATCGAGGACACCGCCATCATTCGCATCGAGCAGCTCTATCCCTTCGACGATCCCGGCCTCGCCGCCGCCATCGCGCCGTTCAGGAGGATCAAGGATGTGGTCTGGTGCCAGGAAGAGCCCATCAACCAGGGCGTGTGGTACAGCAGCCAGCACCATATGCGCAAGGTGCTCGCCGAGCACAACCCGAAACTGAATCTGCGCTATGTGGGCCGCGAAGCCTCCGCGGCCCCCGCCTGCGGATACATGTCCGTGCACCTCGAGGAACAGAACCGTTTTATCAATGAAGCCCTTTCGCCAGGCAATTAGGAAAAGGATCGATCGATGAGCATTGAAATCAAGGCACCGACATTTCCAGAATCCGTCCAGGAAGGCAGCATCGCCAGTTGGCACAAGCAACCCGGCGACGCCGTCAGTCGCGACGAACCCCTGGTGGATATCGAAACCGACAAGGTGGTGCTGGAAGTGGTGGCGCCCTCCGACGGGGTCATGGGCAGCATCCTCAAGAAGGAAGGGGAGACCGTGCTCAGCAACGAGGTGATCGCCTCGCTGGAATTCGGTGGCGGTTCCCAGGCGGCGCCCGAGGCGCCAGCGGAAGAGGGTGCCGAGGCTGGCGCGGACATCGACACGGATGCCGACACCGATACCGACAGTCCCGCGGCGGCCATTGCCAGCCCCGCCGCCCGCAAGCTGGCGGAGGAGAAGGGTATCGATCTGGCGAAGGTGGCTGGCACCGGACGCGACGGCCGCATCACCAAGGAGGATGTGCTCGCCCACCAGGATGTCGCACCGCCGACACCGGCCACCGCGGCTCCCGCGCCAGCCTCGGCGCCAAGGGCATCAACCCCTGGACAGACGGCGAGCGTCCTGCCCATGCCGACATCCGGGGAGCGGGTGGAAAAGCGGGTGCCCATGACCCGCATGCGCGCCCGCATTGCCGAGCGCCTGACCCAGGTGATACAGAACACCGCCATGCTCACCACCTTCAACGAGGTGGACATGCACCGGGTTATCAACCTGCGCACCCAGTTCAGGGACCAGTTCGCCCAGGTCCACGGCGGCACGCGACTCGGTTTCATGGGCTTTTTTGTCAAGGCCTCGGTGGAGGCACTCAAGCGCTTTCCGGCGGTGAATGCCTCGATTGACGGCAATGACATCGTCTACCACGGTTACCAGGATATCGGCGTGGCGGTTTCCACCGACAAGGGGCTGGTGGTGCCGGTGCTTCGCGACGCCGACCAGATGAGCATTGCCGACATCGAGAGCGGTATCGTGGACTTCGGCGCCCGTGCCCGGGAGGGCAAGCTCACCATCGAGGAAATGACCGGGGGCACCTTCACCATCACCAACGGCGGCGTCTACGGCTCGCTGCTGTCCACGCCCATTCTCAACCCGCCCCAGACCGCCATCCTCGGCATGCACAAGATCCAGGATCGCCCCGTGGTGGAGAATGGCCAGGTCGTGATTCGCCCCATGATGTACCTCGCCCTGTCCTACGATCACCGCTTGATCGATGGCAAGGAAGCTGTGCAGTTCCTCGTGGCCATCAAGGAAATGATCGAGAACCCAGCCAAGATCTTGCTTGAGATTTAATCCACAAGCTATTGAAAGGATTTTAAAATGTCTGAGAAATACGATGTGGTAGTTATCGGTGCCGGCCCAGCGGGCTATGTGTGCGCCATTCGCGCGGCGCAGCTCGGCCTCAAGGTTGCCTGTATCGAGAAAATGACCGACAAGAATGGCAAGGGCATCAACGGTGGCACCTGTCTGAATGTCGGTTGCATTCCCTCCAAGGCCCTGCTGGACAGCTCCCACAAGTACTGGGAAGTGGCCCACGGCCTGGAAAAACACGGTATCACCCTGAAGGATCCCGGGGTGGACGTGCCCAAGATGATTGCCCGCAAGGAGACCATCGTCAACCAGTTGAACCAGGGCGTCACCGGGCTGCTCAAGGTCAATGGCGTAACTTCCCTGTTCGGCACCGGCAAGCTGCTTGCCGAGCGCAAGGTGGAATACACCAGTCACGACGGCGAAACCACCGTGCTGGAGGCCGACAATGTGGTGATCGCCAGCGGCTCGCAACCGATCGACATTCCTGTCGCCCCGGTGGACGGCGAGGTGGTCATCAATTCCACCGGCGCCCTCGAACTGATGGCGGTGCCCCCTCGGGTCGGTGTCATTGGCGCCGGGGTGATCGGCCTCGAACTGGGAAGCGTGTGGAAGCGCCTCGGGTCCGAAGTGGTGCTGCTGGAAGCCATGGATGATTTCCTCGCCATCATGGATCAGCAGATTGCCAAGGAGACCCAAAAGATCCTCAAGAAACAGGGGCTGGACATCCGCCTCGGCTGCCGCGTCACCGGCAGCGAGATCAAGGGCCGTGGCAAGAGCCGCAAGGTGGAGGTCACTTACCTCACATCCGATGGCAAGGAACAGAAAGAAGTCTTTGATAAATTGATTGTTTGTGTCGGCAGAAGGCCCTACACGGAAGATCTGCTGGCGCCGGACAGCGGTGTCGCCCTGGACGAGCGCGGCTTTATCTTCGTCAACGACCACTGCGCCACCAACGCCCCGGGGATCTGGGCTGTCGGCGATGTGGTGCGCGGCCCCATGCTGGCCCACAAGGGATCGGAGGAGGGCGTGATGGTGGCCGAGCGCATCGCCGGTCACAAGACCCAGATCAATTACGACATCATTCCCAATGTCATCTATATCCACCCCGAGGTGGCCTCCGTTGGCCAGACCGAGGAACAGCTCAAGCAATCCGGCGAGCCCTACAAGACCGGAATTTTCCCGTTCGCCGCTTCGGGCCGCGCCCTGGCGGCGGACGAGCACGATGGCATGGTCAAGATCCTCGCCCATGCCGACACCGATCGCATCCTGGGCTGCCATATCGTAGGCCCTTCGGCCGCCGATCTGGTGCAGCAAGTGGCAATCGCCATGGAGTTCGGCTCCACCGCCGAGGACCTGGCATTGATGGTATTCGGGCATCCTACCCTGTCCGAAGCCGTTCATGAGGCCGCCCTGGCGGCCAATGGCCACGCCATCCATATCCCCAACAAGCGCAAGCGCTAACGGGTTCCCCAACCTCAGTCAGTCAAGGTTCCGCTATGAATTTACACGAATACCAGGCCAAGCAGCTGTTCGCTGAGTACGGCTTGCCGGTTTCCAAGGGCTACGCCTGCGAAACCGCCGAGGATGCCGCCATGGCCGCCGCCAATATCGGCGGCGACCAGTGGGTGGTGAAGGCACAGGTGCACGCCGGTGGCCGCGGCAAGGCCGGCGGCGTGAAGCTGGTCAAATCCAGGGACGAGATTCGCGACTTCGCCCACAAGTGGCTGGGCCAGCGCCTGGTGACCTACCAGACCGACGCCAACGGCCAGCCGGTCAGCAAGATTCTGGTGGAAGCCTGCACCGACATCGCCAAGGAGCTGTACCTGGGTGCCGTGCTGGATCGCTCCAGCCAGCGCATCGTCTTCATGGCGTCCACCGAGGGCGGCGTGGATATCGAGACCGTGGCCCACAACACTCCGGAAAAAATCCTCAAGGCGGCCATCGATCCCCTGGTGGGCCCCATGCCCTATCAGGGCCGCGACCTGGCCTTCAAGCTGGGTCTCGAAGGTCCCCAGATCAAGCAGTTCACCGACATTTTTGTCGGCCTTGGCAAGCTGTTCAAGGATTACGACCTGGCGCTGCTCGAGGTCAACCCCCTGGTGATCAAGACCGATGGCGATCTGCACTGCCTCGACGCCAAGATCAATATTGATTCCAATGCCTTGTATCGACAGGATAAGCTCCGCGAGATGCACGATCCTTCCCAGGACGACCCCCGGGAGGCCCACGCCGCCCGCTGGGAGCTGAACTATGTGGCCCTGGACGGCAACATCGGCTGCATGGTTAATGGCGCTGGCCTGGCCATGGGCACCATGGACATCGTCAACCTGTATGGCGGCAAGCCCGCCAACTTCCTCGATGTCGGGGGCGGCGCCACCAAGGAGCGGGTCACCGAAGCCTTCAAGATCATTCTCTCCGACGACAATGTAAAGGCCGTGCTCGTCAACATCTTCGGCGGTATCGTGCGCTGCGACATGATTGCCGAGGGTATCGTCGGCGCCGTCAAGGAGGTGGGCGTCAAGGTGCCCGTGGTGGTGCGCCTGGAGGGCAACAACTCGGAGCTGGGTGCCCAGGTTCTCGCCGATTCCGGACTCAACATCATCGCCGCGACCAGTCTCGCGGACGCCGCCGATCAAGTCGTCAAGGCCGCTGGCTAAGCCCAAGGAATTCCCATCATGAGTATCCTGATCAACAAAGACACCAAAGTCATCTGCCAGGGCTTCACCGGCAAGCAAGGCACCTTCCACTCCGAGCAGGCCATCGCCTACGGCACCAGGATGGTGGGCGGCATCGCCCCCGGCAAGGGTGGCCAGACACACCTGGACCTGCCGGTGTTCAACACCGTCAAGGAGGCCGTGGACGCCACCGGCGCCGACGCTTCCGTGATCTATGTGCCGGCCCCCGGTTGCAAGGACGCCATTCTCGAAGCCGCGGAAGCGGGCATACAGCTCATCGTGTGCATCACCGAGGGGATTCCCGCCCTCGACATGCTGGATGTCAAGGTGCGCATCGACCAGCTCGGAGCGCGCATGATCGGCCCCAACTGTCCCGGGGTGATCACTCCCGGCGAGAGCAAGATCGGCATCATGCCCGGCCATATCCACCAGCCCGGCAGGGTGGGCATCGTGTCCCGCTCCGGCACCCTGACCTACGAGGCGGTCAAGCAGACCACCGATTACGGGTTTGGTCAGTCCACCTGCGTCGGTATCGGCGGCGACCCGATTCCCGGCTCCAACTTCATCGACATTCTCAAGCTGTTCGAGGAGGATCCCGCCACCGAGGCCATCGTCATGATCGGCGAGATCGGCGGCAGTGCCGAGGACGAGGCCGCGGCCTACATCAAGGCCCATGTCACCAAGCCCGTGGTGTCCTACATCGCCGGAGTCACCGCGCCTCCCGGCAAGCGCATGGGCCACGCCGGCGCCATCATCTCCGGCGGCAAGGGTACCGCCGACGAGAAGTTCGCCGCCCTGGAAGCCGCCGGCGTCAAGACCGTGCGCAGCCTGGCGGATATCGGCACGGCCCTCAAGGAAGTCACGGGGTGGTGAGTTTTGTCGCTCCTGCGGTGCGGAAAAAAAGCGGCCTTCGGGCCGCTTTTTATTGAGTTTCACGTTACACGTAACACGTTACACGTGGGTGGGATCCCTGGTCCCCATCATGGAGCCGGCTGCTTTGGGAAAACTTGCCTGCGAAATATCAGTGCCTCCCCAGCGGCGGCAGTCACACCGGTGTTGACGCTGGCACCCACGTGTCACGTGTTACGTGTAACGTGAAACTCAGCTTACGTGTAACGTGAAACTCAACCTTGAATTCCCCACCCCAAACCCCCATTTACCCAGGACATCATCAACACCGAGGGACCCCTAACAATGACCGCAGCCGCCAATGCCGAGACGCTGGGCTTTCAGACCGAGGCTCGCCAGATCCTCCACCTGATGATCCATTCCATCTACAGCAACAAGGAAATCTTTCTCCGCGAACTGGTGTCGAATGCCTCCGATGCCTGCGACAAGCTGCGCTATGAAGCCCTGAAGAACCCCAGCCTGATGGAGGGGGACGGTGAACCGAGGATTCGCATAGCCGTCGACGAGGAGGCGGGCACCGTCACCATCAGCGACAACGGCATCGGCATGTCCCGGGAGGAAGTGATTGACAACCTCGGCACCATCGCCCGCTCCGGCACCGCCCGGTTCCTGGAATCCCTGAGCGGAGACGAGAAGAAGGATGCCCAACTCATCGGCCAGTTCGGCGTCGGGTTCTATTCGTCCTTTATCGTTGCCGCCAAGGTGGTGGTGGAAACCCGCCGGGCGGGGTTATCCGCCGGGGAGGGCGTGCGCTGGTCCTGTGACGGCGAGGCGGAATACACCATCGAGTCCGTCAACCGCGAGGAACGGGGCACCAGTATCACACTGCACCTCAAGGACGAGGAAAAGGAGTTCGCCAACAGTTGGCGCCTGCGTTCCATCATCAAGAAGTATTCCGACCACATCGCCGTGCCCATCGCCATGGCCAAGCCCGCCAAGGAGGAGGGCGGGGACACCGAATGGGAGGTCATCAACGACGCCACCGCCCTGTGGATGCGCCCCCGCAACGATATCAGCGATGACGACTACAAGGCGTTCTACAACCATGTTTCCCACGATTTCCGCGACCCCCTGACCTGGAGTCACAACCGGGTCGAGGGCAAGTACGAGTACACCAGCCTGTTGTATATCCCCTCGGAGCCGCCCTTCGATCTCTATCAGCGGGACATGCCCCGGGGCGTCAAGCTGTTCGTGCAGCGCACCTTCATCATGGACGACGCCGAGCAATTCCTGCCTCTCTACCTGCGCTTCGTCAAGGGGGTGGTGGACTCCAGCGACCTGCCCCTCAATGTGTCCCGGGAGCTGCTGCAGAACAGCCCGGCGGTCAATGCCATCCGCAACGCCCTCACCAAGCGGGCCCTGGACATGCTGGACGGTCTTGTCGCCGACAGGCCCGAGGATTACCGCAAGTTCTGGGACGGCTTCGGCTCGGTGCTCAAGGAGGGCATGGCTGAGGACTTCGGCAACCGCGAGCGCATCGCCGAGCTGCTGCGCTTTGCCACCACCGCCACCGGCGAGGGCGAACTCTGTTCCCTGGCGGACTATCTCGGGCGCGTGGCCGAGGGCCAGGACAAACTCTACTACCTGGTGGCGGACAACCTGCAGGCGGCAAAGGCCAGCCCCTATCTCGAAGTGTTTCGCAAGCACGGCATCGAGGTGCTGTTGCTCACCGACCGTATCGATGAATGGCTGATGAGCCATCTCACCGAGTTCCGCGGCAAGCCACTGGTCAATATCGCCAAGGGCGAGCTCGACCTGGGGGGCATCACCGGCGAGGCGCAAGACAAGCCCGAGGACGATGAAAAGGCAGCCGCCACGCCCCTGACGGACAAGATAGCCAGTCTGCTGGGCGATCGCGTCAGCGCCGTGCGGGTCTCGAAGCGGCTGACGGACTCACCGGCTTGCCTGGTCACCGGCGAACATGACCTGGGTGTACAGATGCGCCGCATTCTCGAGGCCGCCGGGCAGAAGGTGCCGGACAGCAGGCCAGCCCTGGAGATCAACCCCTCCCACCCGCTGATGCAACGGCTCGAGACCGCCGAGGGAGATGGCGCCGTGGACCTGGCCTGGGTCATCTACCGCCAGTCCCTGCTGCTTTCCGGAGATCAACTTGACGACCCTGGCGAATTTGTCCACCAGCTCAACCGCCTGTTGCTGGGTGAATCCGCCCGGGCACAGTGAAACAGGCTCATCCGCCGATCCACTGCGTGGCCGGCAAGACGCCATGGCCGGCCATGCCCCGGCGCCGAGGGAGTGGGGCCGAGGGAGTGGGGCCGAGGAAGTGGCGCCGAAAAAGATGGTCCGCGAAAACAGCGGGCGAGTTCGCGGCAGGGTTACCCTGTAGGGAGTGGGTTAGCCGCAGGCGTAACCCACCACCCAGCTCACTCGTGGCACGGGATGTTCTTTCAAATCGCCACAACAGAAAGTGCCACAATAGAAAGTGCCACAAATTCGCCATGGCAACCTCACCCACTCGGCCCGTATAATCCAGGGAAAAGGGCTCGCAGCGGTATTCCATGGATAAAAATTCACCCATCGCCGTGCTCGGCGGCGGAAGCTTCGGAACAGCCATCGCCAACATGATCGCCCGCAACGGTTTTCCGGTGCGGCTGTGGATGCGCGATGCCGACAACGCCCGGCGCTGCCGCGCCACCCGTGAAAACACCCCCTACCTGCCAGGCTATGCCCTCGACGACCGGCTGGTGATCACCAGCGACATGGCCGAGGCGCTGCGCGATGTGGCCCTGGTTTTTTTCTCCGTGCCCAGCAAGTCCTTTCGCGACGTGGCGCACGCCGCCGCGCCTTTTCTGCCGCCGGCCATCATGGCGGTGAGCACGGCAAAGGGTATCGAAGAGGACGGCTTCCGCCTGATGAGCCAGATACTGGAACAGGAACTGGACTCCCCCCGGGTCGGCGTCATCAGCGGTCCCAACCTGGCCCGGGAGATCGCCGCTGGTCAGATCACCGCCACGGTCATCGCCAGCGAGGATCACGCCCTTTGCCAGAGGGTACAGGGTTTGTTGGCCAGCAGTTCCTTCCGGGTATACGCCAATCACGACAGATTCGGCGTGGAGCTGGCGGGCGCCCTCAAGAATATCTATGCCGTGGTGGCCGGCATCGCCTCCGCCATGGGGGTTGGTCACAACACCCTCAGCGTGCTGATTACCCGCAGTCTCGCCGAAATGACCCGCTTTGCGTCGCGCCTCGGGGCCAACCCCATGACCTTCCTCGGCCTCAGCGGGGTAGGGGATCTTATCGTCACCTGCACCTCGCCCCTGAGCCGCAACTTCCGCGTCGGGCAGGCCATCGGCCAGGGCAAGACCCTCGAACAGGCCATCGCCGAAGTGGGGCAGGTGGCGGAGGGCATCAAGACCACCCGCGTCGTCAAGGAAAAGGCCGACAGCCTGGGTATCTACATGCCCCTGGTCTCGGCCCTGGACGCCATCCTGTTTCACGGCAAACCCCTTAACTCCGTGCTCAGGGACATGATGTCCTCGGAGCAGACGGAGGATGTTGAATTCAGAGTGAGGAGTAATTGCGATGAGTAACGACAGCAAGGCCCGCTTCAACGACCCGGATCTGTGGATTCGCATGCTGTACATGATCCTGTTCGCGATATTGACCGGCCTGGCGCGGCTGGTACTGTGCGCCATTGCCATCCTGCAGTTCCTGGCGGTGTTGTTCAGTGGTTCCGATAGCCGCAGCCTCAGGCATTTTGCCGCCGGGCTCGCCGAATGGACGCTGC
>JBJHDJ010000047.1:0-635 GCA_050486485.1 Porticoccaceae bacterium | reverse complement strand
TGCGATCCTTCCGCTTCCTGTGTTTCAACACCGAGCAAAAGCCGTTTCCCTTCGAGGATTGGCCCGAGCCACAAGATGCCGAGGAATCCGCCGCGACCGACACCGATGCGGCCGACAGCGACGAGGACGACACCGCCCGGGAGTCCAGCGACCCATCCGGGCAACCCGGCGACCCCGCCGATAACGGCGAGGGGCCGCCACGGCCGTGAGGGTCTACCTGATTCGTCACGGCGAAGCCGGTGTCGCCGCCAGCGATGGGGCGCGGGAACTCACCGCCGAGGGCAGGGCGCGCACCCGGGACAATGGTGTCGAGGCGCTGAACCGCATGACGGCGCCGGTGGCCACGATTCTATGCAGTCCCCTGACCCGCGCCCGCCAAACCGCTGGCATCATTCACGGCTTGTGGGGTAGCCAGGCTTCACTGTTGGTGGATGATTGCCTGGTGCCGGAGGGCAGCCCACCACGGGTTGGCGAATTTGTCGATGCCCTGGGCCCGGATGCCTGGCCCTTGGTGTTGGTGGGGCACCAGCCGCTGCTCGGCGCCCTGCTGGCCTGGCTCACGGATCGCGGGGAATTGGCGCGCACGGTTTCCACTTCCAGTATCTTCGCCCTCGACCTGACCCATTTCGAGCGCG
>JBJHDJ010000046.1:0-11308 GCA_050486485.1 Porticoccaceae bacterium | reverse complement strand
GCTCATGGTGGGTTACGCCCGCGGCTAACCTGCCCCCTACGGGTCGGCACGGCATCCGCATGAGGCTTCCCTGGTAGGATGGGTTGAGCGCAGCGATACCCATCATCCCGCGATACCTGAAACCCGGTGGTGGATTGCGCCAGCGGCTAACCCAACCTGTCATTATGTGACTGCTCATCCCGTCCGCCGCCCAGCCACAGCGCGCTCGCCAGCAGGGGGCCATAGGCGAGCAGCGTCGCCACTGCCCCGTCCATCAGCCCCAGCGCCACCGCCGTCGCCAGCGGCAGCAGCCAGACCATCACCACCGCCACCGAGCCCAGGCAGTACCAGCCGTGTACCCTGGCTCGCGCCCGTCTCTGCTCCAGCCCGCGGACCACCAGCCGCGCCATCCAGCGCCGGGTCAAGTGCTGGTAGACATGGCTGCGATGGGCCTGGTACACCCTTTCCCCCCGCGCCAGCCGCACCAGCAGCGTCACCGTGCTGTCACTGGCGAACAGGGCGAGCAGGATGATCCAGCACCACAGCAGATCGGGATTTTCCCGCCCCGCCAGCAGCGCCAGGGCGGCGAGGACGAAGCCGAGCCAGCCGCTACCGGTGTCCCCCATGAAGATGCGCGCCGGAGGAAAGTTCCAGGCGCTGAACCCCGCCGCCGCCACGGCCACCACCAGGGGTGCCGGCCACAGGGCATCCCCGGCCAGCGCCAGCAGCCATGCCGCCGCGACCCCAACCGCCAGGGCATGCAACCCCGCCAGTCCGTCGATGCCATCCATGAAGTTGTAGAGATTGGTCATCCACAGCAGCCACAGCAGGGCGAACCCTGTCGCCAGGGCGCCGGGCACCTGCCAGCTCCACAGAAAAATCGCCGGCGCCCCCAACGACGCCAGCACCGCCACCGCGGCCGCCAGTTGCACCGCCAGCCGCGGCCTGGCGGACAGGGGCTTGATATCGTCCGCCAGGCCCACCAGGGCCAGGGCCAGCCCGGCGACGATCACCGGCAGCAATGGCCAGGCGCCATCCACCACCAGCCAGCCGAGGCCCAGGCTGGCCGCCAGCGCCATGCCCAGGCCGCCTCCCCTGGGGGTGGGTTGCAGGTGGGAGCTCCGTTCACTGGGAATATCAAGCACCCGATGCCGCAGGGCCAGTGTCAGCACCAGCGCCGTCAGCAGCCAGGCGCAAAAAAATACCGTCGCCACCAGCAGGGCCAGGTGGGGCAGTGTCACGGCTGCGGGCGCTCCAGCAACTCCCGGTAGAGGCTTGCGTAGCTCTCTCCCATGGCGCTGCCGCTGAACAGTGCCTCGTAGCGCCGCCGCGCGGTGGCGCCCAGGCGATGGGCCAGCGCGCTGTCGTCCACCAGGGTGTTCATGGCGCGGGCCAGTTGCGCCGGATCCCCGGGGGCCACCACCAGCCCCGTGCTGTTGTGGATATTCACGAAGGAGGTGCCTGAGCCGATCTCGCAACTGATCAACGGCTTGCCCACCATGGCCGCCTCCAGCAGCGAGATGCCGAAGGATTCCGAGGGCAGGTGGGAGGGAAACACGAAGGCCCGGCAGGCCCGCAGCAGGGCCACCTTTTCCCGGTCGTCGACGCGGCCAGCGAAGTGCACATTGGCAAGGCTCAGTTGCCGGGCCTGCTCCCGCAGGGCCGGTTCCTCGGGACCCGCTCCCACCAGCACGATATTGGCGTGGGTGAGGCGGGCGGCGTCCAGCAGGTGTTGCAGACCCTTGTAGTAACGGAACACGCCGACGAACAGCAGGAAGTCATCCCCCCAGCGGAGTCGCTGCTGCTCCACGGCGTCATCCGCCACCGCCGGCAGGTGGTCGTCGTTGAGGCCGATGGGGATCACCGTTACCCGCTCCCCGAGGGAGGGCAGCAGGGGGCTGCTGGCCACATAGTTGGGGGAGGTGGCCACAACCCTGTCCACCCGCCGCAGGAAGTGCTTCATCAGTGGACGATAGGCGGTCATCAGCGCCCGCTGGCGCACCACATCCGACAGCCAGGAGACCACCACCGGCTTGCCGCGCACGGCCTCTCCCCCCAACAGGTGCAGGACATCGCCAAACGGCCAGGGAAAGTGGTGGTGGATCACATCGGCCCAGGCCGCCTCGCGGCGGAACGCCGCGAAGGCAGTAAAAGAAATGTCACAGGAGGCCACCGCCAGGTGCCGTTTGGCCTGGATCACCGTGGCCTCGGGCTGGACCAGGGGCTGGGCGGCGGGGGTTGGACTCAGGGTGAATACCCGGCTCTCCACCCCCAGGGGGCGGGTATTGGCGCAGATCTGGCGAATCAGTTCCTCGCCACCCCCCTGGGTGTCGGGGAAATAGGTGCGGTAGACATGCAGAACCCTCGGATTCCGCGCCGTCTCGCCAGGGCTCATTGGGTGGCCCGGCCGTAGGCGTCGTCGAAGCGCACGATATCGTCCTCGCCGAGATAGACGCCACTTTGCACCTCGATGATGTGCAACTCCACCTTGCCGGGATTTTCCAGGCGATGGGTCACCCCGAGGGGTATGTAGGTGGACTGGTTCTCGGTGAGCAGCAGCTGCTTGTCGCCACAGGTCACCAGGGCGGTGCCGCTCACCACGATCCAGTGCTCGGCGCGGTGGTGGTGCTTCTGCAGGGACAGCCGTTCCCCGGGCTTGACCATGATGCGCTTCACCTGAAAGCGCTCGCCTCCATCCAGGGCATCGTAGTGGCCCCAGGGCCGGAATACCTTGCGGTGCACCCGGTGGCGCTCGCAGCCGCGTCTCTCCAGTAGCGCCACCAGTTGCTTCACATCCTGGGCCCGGTCGCGGTGGGTGACCAGCACCGCGTCGTCCGATTCGACGATCACCAGGTCCTCGACCCCCAGCGCGGTGATCAAGGATTTTTCTGATGAAATCAGGCAGTTGCGGCTATCCACCGCCAGGGTTTCCCCCTTCAGGGCGTTGCCGTTACCATCCCGATCCATCACCTCCCACAGGGATTGCCAGGAGCCCACATCGCTCCAGCCGGCATCCAGGGGCACCACCACGGCCTGCGCCGTGTGCTCCATCACCGCGTAGTCCACCGAGTCGCTGGGACAGTCGGCGAAGGCTTCCCGGCCGATCCAGGTGAAATCCCGCTCGGCGCTGGCCGCCGCCAGGGCCTCCCGGCAGTGGCGCAGAATCTCCGGGGCGAAGCGCCCCAGTTCCTCCACGAAGCAGGAGGCGCGGAACAGGAACATGCCGCTGTTCCAGTAGTATTCGCCACTGTCGACAAACTGGGCGGCGCGCTCGGCGTCGGGCTTTTCGACGAAGGTTTCCACCCGGTAGGCGCCGGCCTGGCGGCTGTCCTCGGCGCCGCGGCGGATGTAGCCGTAGCCGGTCTCGGCGCGGTCCGGCACGATGCCAAAGGTCACCAGGGCGCCCTCGCGGGCGGCGCTGGCGGCCACCGCCACGCAGCGGTGAAAGGCTTGCAGGTCGCGGATCACATGGTCGGCGGGCAACACCAGCAGCAGCGGGTCGTCCTGGTGCTCGATGGCGTGCAGGGCCGCCAGGGCCACCGCCGGTGCCGTGTTGCGGCCGTGGGGCTCCAGCAGGATGGCGGCGGGTTCGACGCCGATGTCGTGGAGCTGTTCGGCGACGATAAAGCGGTGATCCTCGTTGCACACCACCAGGGGGGCAAAGGCGGCCAGCCCCTCGAGGCGATGGAGGGTCTCCTGGATCAGGGTCCTGCTGGAGGTCAGGGACAGAAACTGCTTGGGGTAGGCCTGGCGCGATTGTGGCCACAGCCGCGAGCCGCTGCCGCCGGATAGGATCACTGGAATCATCTCGCCCCTCTTACCCTGCTCTTGATCGGATTGGTGGGGCATTGTACTGATAAAGTGCCCCGCCGGCACCGGGGACGCGGCTCGGGCGCGAGCGCCAAGTCATGGATCGTGGTGAGAAATCCCGTGCCGGCTGGCCGCCAGCAGGATATCCCGCAGCCGTCGCGACAATCGCGGCCAGGCATGTTCTTCCAGCCAGCGCCGTTGCCGCGCCACCAGGCTCGAGCGTTGCTGGCCAGAAAGGGTCAGTGCCTCTTCCAGCCCTTTACAGACCTGTTCGGCGTCGCATCCAGGGAGAAAGGTCACGGCATCGCCGACATCGTCAAAAATGTCCAGGGGGGTGCACAGCACGGGCCTGTCGCTGGCCAGGCCCCAGCGCACCGCGGCGCTGGAAGACTCCAGGGTGTGCTGGTAGGGGAACACCAGAAAATCCGCCAGGGATAGCCAGGCCAGGGAGTCCCTATCCTCCAGGTAATCGCACACCAGGGTGACATGGGGCTCCAGTCCGAGGCGGCGGATCAGGTTTTCGCAGGCCACCCGATGGTTGGCCGACACCGGGTTGGGGTACAGGGCGTTGACCAGCAACAGATGGGTGTCGGGACGGCGCTGGCGCAGCAGGGCGAAGGCCTCGATCAGTTGCGGAAGCCCCTTGTGGGGGAGCAGGAAGCCGTAGCTGGCGATCACCTGCTTGCCGACCATGGCGCCGGGCCTGGGCCGGCGAGCCCTGGCGCTGGAAGGCCTTTCAGCCATGACCCCGTGGGGAAACAGGCACACATTGTCCACCGCGCCATAATCCTTCAGGCGGTTGAGGTCGGGGACGCCGTGCACGAAGATGCGGGTGATGCGCGACAATTCCGGCTGCAGTGCCGACAGGCGGGTCAGGGCCGTCCAGCCCCCGGCGGTGGAGTGGAAGGTGACGAAGGTTTGCACCCCCAAATCATGCAGATGCTCCAGCAATTGCCGGAACCCCGTCAGGGAGAAAAAGGAAAAATTGAACTGGAAATGGACCTGCTCCAGCCCCAGTTCGCTGATGGTATCGAACAGCCGTTGGGGATAGTCGGGGTCGCCCTCGGTCCAGCAGCGCAACACCCTGTGATGGTCCTGGTCGATGAGCTCGGCGTTGTCATTGGCCAGGATCCAGTCCCCACCGAGCGCCGGGCTAAGCAACAGCTTGCTGTAGGTGGCGATGCCGCACTTGCTGTTCCAGGTGGTGACAAAGCCGCGCCGCGGCTGGACCGTCACCACTGGCTGCCGGTCGAGGCTGTTGACGGCGGCCAGGGTGCGCCTGGCCACCGCCTCCCAACTGAAACGGGACAGCACCCGTTCCCGGGCGCGCTGGGTCCTGCCGGCCACCAGAGCCTCCCAGCGCCCCTCCCGCCAGGCCGCGCCGAACTCCGCCATGAATTTCGCCAGTTGGCCGCCATCCGGCTCCGCCCATACCGAATCCCCCAGGTCCAGGTGGGTGTCGGCGCGGGCAAAGTGGTAGTCCAGCAGCCAGGCGGTGGTATCGTCGCAGAACGCCATCTGGCCCCCGTGCCCGGTGGCGATGACCGGCATGCCGTGCACCATGGCCTCCGCCAGGGGCAGGCCGAAACCCTCGCCACGGCTGGGGGCCACCAGTACATGGCACTGCTGGTACAGGGCGCGGATGGCCCCATCCCCCAGATCCCGGTTGATGAGCACCACCCGCGGTGGGTCCGCCAGCCCGGCGCGCCACCGCGCCACCATGGCCCCGATGTCGTGGTGAGGGTTGGGAAAGGTCTTGATCACCAGGGAAACCCTGTCCTCGCCGCGAAAGGCCGAGCCATAGGCCGCCAGCAGCACATCCACCCCCTTGCGGGGAAAGCACGAGGAGATATGCAGAAAGCGCAGCCCATCGCCAAGATCCGGCAGGGGCGAGGGGTCCGGTTCGACGGTCAGGATATGGTCCACCCCGTCGCCGACGCTGAACAGGGGGGTGGTCACCCCGTTGTTCATCAGGGTGCGGCTCACGAACGCCGAAGTGGTGCACACCAGGTGCAACTGGCGGTTGATGGCCGTCACCACCGGATCGGGAAAGCGCGACTCTTCCCAGCCGTAGCAGCACAGGCCATTGTTGATGCCTTTCATGTCCGTCAGGCGCAGCGGGTACATGTTCCTCAGCACCGTGGTGGCGGTGGAGAAGTGCTCGCGGTTGCGATACAGGCGGTCGACTTCCCCCTCCCTGGCCAGGAAGTCCCCATCCGGTTGATAGGGGCCAAAGGCCTCCATCGGCGCAAGCACGGAGGAGCAGCCCAGGCGCGCCAGCGCCAGGGCGGCGTGGCGGTTCACCAGGGCGAGGCTGTAGCTGGTGTCGAAGGGGCCCTCGACGCGGAAGTCAGCGCTGTGCCCGGTGGAGCCGCCTGATGCCAGCGCCTCGGCGCCACGCCGCAGGATGTGGCGGCGCAACAGTGGCTGCTCCGAGAGCACCGCGAGGATGGTCGCCAGCTCTCTACCGTCGCTGGTGTCGAGTATCAGGGCGCAATCCTCGGGGAGGGTATCCGGCGAGCTCCACAGCAGGGGCACCAGGCGATGGGACAGGGCCAGGCGCAGGGCGTCGTCATGGGGCGGTGTCGCGCAATCCAGATAAAAGTCGGCGACAAGGTACTCCGACTCCTCTCCCGCGTCGCCACTGGCCTGGCTCAGGCGGATGTGGTCACTGATGCCGTGCAGCCTGGCGGCCTGGGTCAGAGACTCGGTCAGTGCCTCCCCCGCCTGGCCGACAACCACCAGGGTGAGTTCCAGGCCAGCAAGGCGTCTGGCGCCCGCCACGGCGGCCACCAACTCCGCCGCCCAGGCAGGCGGCAGTCCGGGGGCATGGGCCAGCAGGCGAAAATCCTCGCTGGCGGGTTTCATCGGCGCTTCGCCGAGGGATGTGTCCATGGAACTGTCCACCATGGTCCAGTGCTCCTAGAGACCGGCTCGTTCTGGCTTGTTCGGCAGGATGGGTCGGGGGCGTCGATACCCGTCAGGGACGGAAACCAGGTGTATCGCCGTGCCCAATCCATCCTACAGTTGGTGATTGTCGACCCCAGAAATACCCAGGCGGTGCAACAGGGCCTCTAGGCCGGCTTGCACCCGGGGCTCGGCGAAGCGCGCCAGGTTGCGTGCGGCGCCATCCCCCAGGGCGCGGCGCAGATCCTCGTCCGCCAACAATGCCCGGGTGGCTGCCGCCAGGGCGCGGGGGTCCGAATCCTCGATGAGCAGACCCGACTCCCCCAGGGTATCGGGGATGCTGGAGGAGGCGAAAGCCACCGTCGGCAGACGATAGTGACCCGCCTCGATCAGCGGCATGCCGAATCCCTCGTGCTCGCTGGCGCACCAGTACAGGGTGGCATGCCGGTACAGCCATTGCAGTTGGGCTTCCTCGATATGGCCGGTGACAACGACATCCGTGTCCAGCCCCCAGTGGCGGACGCGTTGTCGCACCCGCTTGTCGAATGCCGCGTCGGTGGCGGAGCCCGCGAGCACCAGCAGAGGGCACGGGTCGCGAGGCGCCAGGCGCTTGAGCCAGGCCAGGGCGTCCACCAGCAGATCCTGGCGTTTGTTGGGGCTGATTCTGCCCACCGACAGCAGCACTGGGCGACCCCTCAGCCAGTCCCGCCAGGGGGGCGGCGCGGCCTCGCCGCCAAACCTGGCAAAATCCACCAGCAGGGGCAGGGTGGTGACATTCCCGTAGCCCAGCTCCATCAGGGCGCGGCTGTTGAGGGGAGAGTCCCCGATCGCGGCGTCGAAGCCGTCGCGCCACGCCGCCAGTTGATCCAGACCCTTGACGGCGAAAAAGTGGTGTTCCGTGCCCTCGGCGAAGTAATGGGGCGGCGTGATGTTGTGGTACACCAGCACCTTGCGGCAAGGCTGCCGTGCCAGCCAGGTCTCCAGGTCGTGCCCCATGGAGTGGTGCACCAGAAGCAGATCGCAGTGCTCGCCGTCGAACAGATGGAGATCGACGACTTCCCCGCGCAGCTCGAAGGGCGGGCGGTGGCTGTAGAGGGTGGACTCGCAGCCCAACTGCCTCAGCAGCCTGCGGGTATAGAGAGCCGAGTGGGTCACGCCGTCCCCGGCTGCCACGGTGGGAACGAACTGATGCACGGCAGGAAGACTGTCCATGGCCACGGGGTCTCATGGCTCCGGCTTGCGGGCAACCACGCCATAATCCTGGGGCCCGTGGAACAGACGGTTCCAGCGCCGCGCCACTTCGCTGTCCTCCGGCAGTCGCTCCTGCTCCGGCATGGGATGCAGGCGGTGCACGCGAATGTCGGCAAAACCCTTGTAGTCCAGCAGGAACTCGCAGAGGGTCGGCGGTATGGGGTGGCGGTGGGTGGGGTCGGTGTGGAACAGGTGGGCGGCGGTGACCAGGTTCTCGGGATTGGGGGTTTCGAGAATCAGCAATCCGCCCGGGGCCAGCACCCGCAGGGCCTCGGTGAGCAGGCTGTCGAGCTGCGCCAGGGTCAGGTGCTCGATGACATGGAAGGCGCTCACCAGCGCCGCCGACTCGCTGTCCAATGTTCGCAGCCAGGCGATGCCGTCACCCTGCCGCGCGTCGAGGCCCCGCGCCTGGCAGGCCTCCACATTGCGTTTGTTGAGGTCCACCCCCCGGGCCCGCCACCCGGCGTCGCCGAGCATGCCCAGCCACTCGCCGCGGCCGCAGCCGATATCGAGGGCATCCAGGTGGCGGAGTTGCGCTGGCAGTCGTTGTTCAAGGATTGGCGGATAGAAACCCAGGCGCTCGAGGATGACGCCGTCGGCGCCGCGAAAGTGGCTCTCGAAGGCCAGATAGAAATCCTCGTCCAGGGTATCGCCGCCGCCATCGCCGCTCGCCGCTCCCTCGATGTGCTGGCGCAGTTCGCGATTCTCGACCCGCAGGGCCGCCATGTCCTGGCGCCAATGCCGGCGCAGTCCGTCGATATCCCGTTCCATGGCGGCCACCGCCTCCTGGCGCAGTTGGTTCTGCTCGTGTTCCGCCAGCATCAGGGCGCGCTTCAGGTGCTGGATTTCCCGCTGCTGGCGTTGCAGCATCAGCACGGCGCGCTTGAGGTTGGCGATACCCGCCAGGGCCAGCAGGGACTCCAGCACCCGGCCCAGCACCGGGGTGCGCACCGCGACCCAGCCCAGCCAGGCGCGCCGTAGGTGAAAGCGTTGGGGGCGGGCGCGCGCGGCACGGGAGTAGCGCAGGCCGGCGGCGATGGCGCTCCTGCTCACTCCCTGGCGCAACAGGTCGAGGTAGTGGGCGAAGCCCTCGGTGTCCGCGTCGCGACCCAGGAACAGGTGGTAGGCCCCCTGGACGAAGTCTTCGTCGTCCAGGGCGTACAGTTCTTCCAGGGACTGGATGGCCATCAGCGCCGGAGACTCATCGCCGTCGCCGTCCGCCGCGGGGGCCAGCCCGTCCAGGGCGGCGAGGCCCTCCCGCGCCTGGGCTTCGAGAGCGTCGTAATCGATGTCGGGGTTGTTGCGCACAAACATGGTCACGGGCCTGGGGGCAGTTCTTCGAATACCGGGTTGAGGTTGCACACACCGCCAAACTGGGGGCCGCGAATGCCCGCTACTTCGAAGCGCAGGGCATTGTCCCACCAGTGATAGCAGTGCTGAGTGTGATCCATTCCCTCGTGGAGAGCCAGGGTGACGGTGTACTTGCCGGGGGCCAGGCGCATGGGGAAGCGGAACTGCACCACCCGGGTCTCCCCGGGCGCGAGGGTCAGGCTGTGGTCCAGAAAGTGGCTGTTGGTGCCGAACATGTCCTGGCCGAAGCGGTCGCGGATCATCATGCCCAGGGACAGGGGTGGGATCTCGGCGTGGCACTCGATGCGGGCGCGCACCACCATTTCCTCGCCGCAGGTAATGGCGGTGGCCCCGGAGTCGCGGCCAAAGCCCTCCACGGCGGTGATGGCCGCCTTGAAATTGCCGTAGCCGCCCTCCACCACGGAGTGCTCCGCGGCGGGCTCGTCGTCACCCGCCAGCAACTGGTTGTAGTGGTTGACCGCCACCTCAGGCTCGCCGTCAGCCACCACTTGCCCGTCCTTGAGGACGATCACCCGGTTGCACAGCATCTTCACCGCGTTGAGATCGTGGGACACGAACAGGATCGAGCCGCCGTCGGCGCGAAACTCGCGGATGCGGCGCATGCATTTCTGCTGGAAGTGGCCATCTCCCACCGACAGGGCTTCGTCCACCAGGAAAATTTCCGGGTCGGCGTGAATGGCGATGGCGAAGGCCAGGCGCATCACCATGCCGGAAGAATAGGTACGCAGGGGTTCGTGGATAAAGCCGCCCAGCTCGGCGAAGTCGATGATGGCGTCCCGTCGGGCGTCGATCTCCGCCTCCGACATGCCCAGCAACAGGCCATTGGTGCGGATGTTCGCCAGCCCTGTCATGGCCATGTCGAAGCCAGTGCCAAGCTCCAGCAGACCCGTCACCCGGCCAGCGCTGCGCACCGTCCCGGTGTCCGGCAACAGCACGCCGTTGAGGATTTTCAGCAGGGTGGACTTGCCGGCGCCGTTGCGACCGATGATGCCCAGGGTCTCGCCATCCTCCACGCGGAAGCTGATATCGGCAAGGGCCTGGTAGCGGTGGTGAAAGGGGCGGCGCAACAGGATTTCCCGCAGCCGGTCCGACGGCTTGTCGTACAGCTTGAAGGACTTGCTCAACCCGGTCACTTCGATCATGGTCGCGCCCCCCTGGCATCCATGGCGAGACTAGGGGGCTCCTCAAGGATGCGGGGCGCGCCACCGTTTTTCAGAGGTATTCTTGTTAGAGGTGCTTTTGTTAGAGGTGCCCTAGAGAAAGTCACGAATATCCCTCTCCAGTTTCCTGCCCAGCAGCAGACCGATGCCCAGCAGCGCCAGGCCACCCAGCGCCACCACCGCCAGGGGGACAAAGGCGGGCGTTTGGCCGAGGATCAGGGCGTCCCGCAGCGCCGCCGTGGTGTGGAAAATGGGGTTGGCGGCGAACAGGGGCAGCCAGCGCTCCGGCAGTATGGTCACCACATAGACGATGGGAGTCATCCAGAACCAGAACTGGGTGATGACACCCACCACTTCCCGCACATCCCGCAGGAACACGCTGAGCACGGCGCAGATCAGCCCCAGGCCGTAGGCGAGCACCATCTGGGTGGCGAAGATCAGTGGCAGCCACAGCCAATGCCAGGTCCAGCGAAAATCGATCAACCACAGGAACACGGCGAAGAACCCCATGGAGATCAGGTAGATGATGGTCTCGCCCACCACCACATAGAGGGGCAGGGCGAACAGGGAGAGGCGCACCTTGCCGATCAGGTTGGCCTTGTCGTGGAACACCTGGGTGATACGGGTGAGGGTGTTGGCGAAGCAGGTCCAGGCCAGCAGGCCGGTCACCAGGTAGACGCTGTAGCTGTAGGGGCCCAGGGACTCCATGCCCAGGGCCTCCAGGCGCATGCCCATGATGCGCGAGAACACCAGGGTGAAGATCAGGATGTTGGCGAGGGGCAGCAGCAGGGTCCACAGGGCCCCGAGGGCGGAATTGGCGTGGCGGTCCA